>NZ_JBBMFP010000009.1:0-243733 GCF_040095955.1 Blautia caccae
TCCACTCTGAAGGGAAGTACCCGGAACCTGTCCCAAATTAACCATAAGGATATCGCCTCTTTCAATTTTCATTTATTCGTTCCTCCCATCTCCTGAAATTTAATCGCAAAGCATCCATTATTAGCTCCACAGGAATACGGCAGAGACATTCAAAAGGAATACTCTGCCGCATAACCTCTATAGCCAATTTTCGATTATTAAACAGTGCTCGCTCGATTCTATTTATCCTCGATACCCCGAATCGTTTATCCTGCTGACGCAGGCAGGGAATAATAACCTATCTGACTGCATTCGCCAGATCACAACCCAAATGCTCCCGCACACAGGCTCCGACAGTTCATAGGTTTGCCGGTTACAGACTTTTCACAGTCCACAAGTGTATCGCACCCTATACAGATCGTCGCATCATCAACCTGCCAGTTGATTTTCGGTCAGTGCTTATTCGCTCGTCCGATGTTCATCAGAGTCATGGCGGCAGTTTCCTTGTGCTTCCTGCATAAGATGTCACGTCAGTTATTACTGGGTATTCAGTTTCCAATGTGCTTTTGAGGAGTCCTTAAAACTCTCTCTAATTACTAAATTCAACTGACTTGCCCGGATGCAAAAAAATCTGCTGATTTTTTAAAAAATATTTTCCTGATACATTCTCCGCATCTTGTTTAAAATTGTATTCAGCTTGTACGCCAGAACCTGCCGGGACACTCCCATAATCCCTGCCAGCTGTACCTGCGTTTTATTCTCAAAATAAATGCCATAAATAATCATCCGTTCTTCTGCATCCAGCTGATTAATTACCTTGTGGATATCTCGTCTCTCCACACTGCTGATCACGCTGTCTTCCACATCACAGCTATAGTCCGGAAAATCCTCGATAGAGAATTCATAATCCTGTCCATTCGTCTCGCTGTAAGGAATTTCCCGCAGTTTCCGTTCAACAACCTCACCTTTTTCATTCTTAATTTCGATCTTCCTTGGCTGGCTGCTTCGATAAAAATTATTCATGGCATAAGCCACTTCCTTTGTGATTTCAATCATCTTTCCATCTACATTTGCGTAGTATTTCCCGTCGTATTTATATGGATGTTCAATATACATATCCGTCCTCCTGAATTTGAAATTTGTTTGTTAGTTTCAAATTCAGAAGGCGGTCCTCTGATCTGGTTCATGCCTGCTCCACCAACTACTGCCAGGTAAAACCTGCAGGTATTGGCTGAAAAATTCAGGCACGAAAAAAAGCCCCAGTAGTCTTTTTTAACTACTGAGGCTTCCGTCTCTCAAATTTAATTCAGTTTTCTATGCCTTCTTTCATCAGCATAACCATTGTATCAGAGTAAAGTTCAGAAAGTGTCCGTTTACAGGGCTTAAAAGTTCATTATTCTCATTGGATTGTACACATTTTCAAGGGAAATGTTCACTTCCTCTTTTCCCCTAACAGTTCATCCATTTTTTATCTGAAAATCTAAGGATTTTCCATCAGCTCTCCATCCACATACATTTGGAACTTTTCCGGATCATGGACAATATCATAGTCTTGTCCCCATTCAACAGGCTTATATTCCACCACCATTACCGGCTCCTGTCCTTCTATCTCATCTTCCCAGAGATATACTCTAAGATTCAGGCTGGTGGCATACCCATAATCTGTAGAGAATCTAACAGACTGAAAAGAATTATCCTTGCATTTTTTGACAAGGAGTTTTGCAAAATCCTCTTTATCTTCAATCTGTTTTCTGTTTGCCACAACAGTAAGTGTTTCATCCTGATTCATTTTCATACTGCTAATGACATCCGGCTCTCCCTCTTTATGTTTCTGCGCACAACCCGAAACCAAGGCTACTGCCAATAACAGACATATTAACGCATACTTTTCCTCTTCAATTTAATAATCACCTCTGTTCTGCTGTTAAAGTACCTACTGCATAGTTAATTACTTCCTCCGGTGTTGGTCGATCCCCCTTTATTTTAACTTTGCGCCATTCTGCCTGTACCTCTGGATCCGGGCTATCAAATCCGGCATCAATCGCTCTCTGGATTTCCGCATATACCTCTTCCGGAGTGGTATGGAATTTTTCAGCAACCTTCTCAAAAATAGTTTTTCTGTGCATTTTATATCTCCTCTTTTTGAATTAGTATTAGTTCTTTAGAACTACTATAGCACAGATAAAAACAAAACAGAATCCCCATTCGTTTGACAAATTGTGACAAAAACCGCAAAAAAAGAAGGGCTTCCGCCCTCCTCATAAAAACTATTCTGTTAATGCCCTGACCGCTTTGATGATTTTCTTCTGCTCTTCTTTTGGAAGTTTCCCGATCATTTCTGATAATTCATTCGTCACACCAGTTACAGAATGTGCCACAACATCTATCAGAAGTGAATCTGCAGAAACTTCCAGAGCGTTGGCTATCGCAACAAACGTATCCAGTTTTGCGGCTTTCAATCCCCGCTCAATCACGCTTACATGTGTCGGACTTAATTCCACCATGGCAGCCAAATCTTCCTGTGTCAGACCTTTTGCTTCCCTTGCCATCTTAATTCTCTGTCCTACAGCTTTCAGATCCATCGCAGCACCTCCTTTAGAACTATTTTTCGGTCTAAAGTTAGTATAACTACCGACTGTTGCGATATACAGAAGCTGCAAAACAAGTTATCGTTCTATAGAACTAATACATGATTTATTCCATAAAATAATCCATCCATTGATAGCCGCAAGAAGGTGTCCTATTTCCTAACAATCTTCTGTACAGTATCGGCTGATCAGATGCATCCAGCTTGTATATTTATTTTTTTGACATACTTTCTGACAAACAGGATTCTGCGTCAATATAGAAAACATTTTCTCATAATCAAATTCCCACGCATAGCCTTTTAAATGCTTTTCGACTGCTTTCTTATCTGACTGTTTCAGTTGCCATATCAAACGCTGGATCTCTCCTTCCTGAAGGTTTCCAACATTTCTGCATATGTACCGAAAGAATTTCAAGGTCGCATATTCATCATGCCATTTCTGTTTTTTGTTCTGAACCTTCCTCTCTGCCTGCTGATCCCGGATAATATCATCTGCAATCTTTACCATTGAATTTTCGTATCTCATCCCACTCACCTACTCTTCTTCCACACCCAAGGAGGGTTTGAATCTTTTGTTTTTTGCCTGCGGCACTACGATCTCGTAAAAGTAGAAGCCAAGATACCGCAATGCCTGTTTCTTCATTTTATAAAACGAAGTCCTTCCAATGCCAAGTTCCTGCTGGACTTCCACATCCGTTTTATTGTAATGGCTGCAAAAACAGGAATGGATAATCTCACTGAGCATCACTCCGTCCGGGGCATAATACTTTACCAGTGTAATCCCCCGGTAAACCATATCCGACAATCCATATATGACCATCAGATTGTTCATTTCATGCCTCAGTTTCGTTACATTCAGCTGTTTCCCGTAAACATCAAGATAGCTCAACGCATATGCCATATCCTCATTGATCTTCTCCTGGCACTCCATTTCCAGTTCTTCCAGTACCATCTTATTTTCCAATATCAGTTTCTGGTAATTCACCATCAATGCCTTTATGTCTTCATGATGCCTGTCCATGGTTACTTCCAGATAATCCTGTGCATGGGTCGCCATCTGGAACGTAACCTCTTTCATTGATTTAATTGCATAATCTCTGTCTGTCATAAATCTTTATTTCTCCTTATCAACAATCACACTAACTGGTAGGTCTTGCAGACCAGTTCGCCTTCCCCATGATTTTGATGGAAAGCAATCTAAATTACTCTTTGCAGGATCCATATCCTAAATGGTATTTGTGGGGAATACCAGCTGATCAGAATACGGATCCTTATGTAAAACCAACGGGATATAAAGGGAAAGTGACTATCTCCGCCGGTTAATATTCTTCCTTTTAATTATGAAATCTTCCTTTCCATAAACCATTTATCCACTTCAAAAAACAAATGGCTTTCCTTCCCCTGTACCATACAGGTGTACATCGTACCAACACCGCCTGCTTTCCTGCTGGCGCAGCGTTCAATCTTAAGCACCTTATCAATCTTGTATTTTCTGCCGTCTTCCCAAACAAATAAAATTGGAATCAGGCATCCTTCTTTACTGAACTCTGCTACCACATCAACATATACCTTATTCATGCCGCACCTCCATCACAGGATTTCGATTGCTCTTGGAGATGCCGGAACTCTCCGGATATATCCACTTTTCTCTAACTGCCTGATCCTGGAAAATACCGTTGATGTTGAAGCAACTCCCAGTAATGCCCCCAGTTCCCTGACTGTTGGCGGAAATCCATGCTCCTCAGTAAATCTTACAATGCACTGATAGCTTTCTTCCTGTTTTCTGGTTAATGTCTTTTTCAAATCTATCCCTCCCATTATCCATGAAAATAACTGTGAGGATGGACCGTATGTGTACCGGCGTCCAAGTGGGATAAGACTTTATCCTGGTACATTGCTGCCCGCTGTATGCTGAAATATCCAAACCGTCGTCTGATCTCATCCACAGCCCGGTCCAGCCTTTCTAATTTTTCCCGTTTCTCCTGATTATCAAATAGATCAAGCTGAACCGGAATATCTTCCATTACCAGATCAGACCCCCTCACGCCAAGGCTCCGTATCGGATGCTCCCATCTGTAATGTTTCTTAAATAATTCAAATGCTGCTTTTACAATTTCATCCGTAATATTCGTCGGCTGGCTGATACGCTTCTGCCTTGTGATGCTGTTCAGCCCGTTATCCCGGATTGATATTTCCACCACCTTACATTTAAAACCATGTTTCCGTAATCTGGCAGATACACTCTCCGATAATGCCATCAGAATAATCCAAACATCCAGATCTGTTTCCAGGTCTCTCGGTGTCGTTGTACTGTTTCCAATGGACTTGACCGGAGCTTCATATCCTTCCGTACAAACCGGATCCGAATCATATCCATTTGCAAATGCCCATAACACCAGACCGATTTTTCCAAAATGGCTGTCCATCAACTTTTCATCTGTCTGTGCCAGCTGGCCAATGGTATGGATCCCCAACTTCTGCAGCTTCTTGTTTGCCTGCCTGCCGACATACAACAGATCTGACACCGGCAGACCCCAGACGATTTCTTTGTAATTGCCACGATGAAACTGTGTGATGGCATCCGGCTTTTTATAATCAGAGCCAAGTTTTGCGAATATCTTGTTCCAGGAAATGCCAATACTCACGGTAATGCCAAGTTCGTACTTAATCCGGTCACTGATTTCCTGGGCAATCTTCATTCCATCACCTTTGATACTGCTGCTTTCCGTCACATCCAGCCATCCTTCATCTATTCCATACGGCTCAATTTTGTCCGTATACTCTGAATAAATTTCTCTCGCCATACTGGAAAACCTCAAATACAGATCCATCCTTGGCGGCACAAAAATGATTTCCGGACAAACCTGTTTTGCCTGCCAGAGCGCCATCCCGGTTTTTACACCACATTTCTTCGCAATATAATTTGCCGTCAACACAATACCATGTCTTGCTTCCGGATCGCCGCCTACAGCAAGTGGCTTTCCCGCTAGTTCCGGATGATGCAGCATTTCTACGCTGGCATAAAAACAATTCATATCACTATGTAAAATTGTCCTGTCACCCATCCTTTTCTCACCTCCGTCCGGCTTTCTTATCATTCCTTGCATGGTTAGTATAAGCCGACACTATGGGGATAGTCAACTGACATTTTGGTTGTATAATCTACATATTGGAGATTTTTCTTGATTTTCTTGTATATGTGCTGTATAATGCACCTATAAGAATCTAACGGAATTTCATAGAAGTGAGGCGAATATATGCGTTCTATTGGCAGGATTATTGCAGAAAACAGAAAAAAGAAAGGGCTTTCGCAGCCAAAGCTTGCGGAACTGCTTTCACAGCAGGGTATTGACGTTACAGCGAAGGCAATCTCCAAATGGGAGACAGATGCACGAGAACCAGGACTGCATGTTTTTCTAACTCTCTGTAAATTGTTGGATATTGAAGATATTTATGATGCTTATTTCGGGAAAAATCCATACAGTGTAATGGACGGTCTGAATCAGGAAGGAAAAGATAAGATAAAAGACTACGCAAAAATACTAAAAGCCTCCGGCTTGTTTGAACCGGTAGTTGCAAACATTATTCCTTTCCGTAAAAAAGAAATTTTTATGGATATCTTCGGAGATGCAGTTTCTGCAGGTACCGGTAATTTCCTGACAGATGCGCCAAAAGAATCTTATGAAGTTGGCGATCTTGCCCCGGACAATGCAGACTTCGGAGTCCGGATATCTGGTGACAGTATGGAACCGGAATACCACAACGGGGAAATTGCATGGATTCAACAAAAAGACAGCATCTGCAATGGAGAGATTGGCATTTTCTATCTCAATGGAGACGCCTACATCAAAAAACTCCATGATGAACCAGATGGATTATTCCTGATCTCCCTGAATAAAAAATACAAACCTATCGCAATTCAGGAATCGGACTCTTTTAAAATATTCGGCAGAGTTGTCGGCAAGTGTGATGCTTCCGACATCCCCGGTTTTCAATAATCGTAATACAGTCCGTGCCATTCAAACCGGCTGTTGAAACAATAATAAAGTTAAAGGAAGTGATTGGATGGCAATCAGCAACATTCTGAAAGACATTCGTGTGGAGCGAAATCTAATTCAAGAAGACCTTGCAGAAGCAACCGGCTCCTGCAGCCGTACCATCGGCAGAATTGAACGTGGGGAGCGAAACCCCTCGTTGGAAATGGCAATCCGACTTGCCCATTATCTGAATATGAGCGTGGAAGAGATTTTCAAATTGGACGATGACACTTCTTGTCAAGAAAAAACCGAGGAATGAATCCCCGGTTTTTTTGTATTAATAATTTTGATTCCTCAACATAAATCTATTGATGTATTTCATTTCCAATGACTTAGTTTCGGTACACCTCTACTTCCTTATACACCCAAACTTGTTCCACCGGCCAATCCTCATTTGCCATTAAGTTGTCAAGACTCTATAGTATAATACTCGCCCTGTACAGAATCACCGGTATATTCCAATAATCCAGTCCAATCTGTGAACTTGGTAATCATGAGAGTTTTGTCATGTATCTCTTTAGATGCATTTACAAACCATACAAGATGAAACTTCTTAATATCTAAGAATTTGTCCAAAGCATCTTTCCGAATAATCAATCCAGCTTTTTGTTTTGTCAAATCAGTATCAAAAGCTATGAGTACACCTGCTTCATCGTAATAATATCCATCATACTTCTTTTGCCTAAGTTTCAACGTATTAATGATTTCTGCACATGGATGGAAATACGAAAGGGCATCTTCTTTAGATGCATCAAATTCTTCCTCCCATATTAAGTCTTGCGTAGCATTTAGCACTTTACCCAAGTCTATTGTCACCGGTTCTTCTTTTGTGTATGTTTTGGTAACGGTCGGAATTTTAAAGTTTTCATCTAAATCTATTTCCGATTCAAACTCTACTTCCTCAGCATCAGCTTTACCTGAGTACTTCTTCAATAATGTATCTATCCAAGAAAACTGTGGTTCTTCAACTGTACTAGTAACCGATTTTGTTTCACCAGTTCTTAATTCAATATCTTTCAATTGCCAGCCTAACACAGATTTACTACCACTCGACCATGGATACTCCCTGCTATACAGAGTATACGTTTCTGGAATCCCAGTGATATCACTATTAAGCAGATTCACATTTTTACCTGCATACTCTTTTAATATAGCCAATTGCTCATCCGTAACAAAATATCCATACAACCAATTCCACACCATCAGTTTGTCATATGCTAGATCATTTCTACCGGTATCGGCATATTTAGACAGAACAACCCATTGATTTCCTCCATCATCGGTTAATAATAAGTCTTCTTTCTGATGTACAAAAAAAATTGAATTAGAGTTCGTCCATATATCTTCATCAAATGCAGAATCGTCTTTAACAGTATGATTCTCTTGAACGGACTCCCTTATATGCTCATTGATTTGTGAAAAATAAGGGGCATCATCACATAATAAATTATATGCATTCAATGTTGGATCAAAGTCTTTTACATAAGGCTCCCATGGACCATCGTATGATACAATCTCCTCTTCCATCGAAAACCGTTTCTTCATGGGATAATAATCTGAGATTCGAGCTAAGATATTATACATAGCAATCCACTGATACTTTTTCCCAATACGTTCTGTCTTTAACACACGATGCCTGTCATATGAAAAACGGCTCACAAATCTATCATAATCATCGAATAACTCTCCCTGGTAGCCCAGTTCATTAATGATATAATACATGGCATAATTGAATATTTTGTAGTCATCTACCTCAAAATTTCGTAATGCACTTTGAAAAACATATCTACCAAAATCTCCATACATACCGATTCCTTCGAATCGCATAGAATGCTGAATATAAAATAAACCGTTTTTAAAGTCTTTATCTGAGTATTTTTGATCATCTATATCTGGAATAGGAATTGATTTATACTGTGGTTTTATTTTTTCAAATTCATAATCTTGAAGTTCACCTGGATACTCCATCAAATATCGTTCAATAATAAGTCTTGCATAATCTCTTAATAAAATATCCGGATATATCATATCCTTATTAAAGATGTCCTCAAACACAAAACAAACCAATGACTTAAATGTTTCCTTATTTTCATAATTACGTTTTACACAAGCTCCAAATGCAATCCCATAAAGTCTTTGAATCACATAAGGATCATTTACATCAGAAAACATTTTTAAAAGATACTCTGTATACTCAAAATGATCTTTTAAAATTTCAATCATAGCCTTCGACGTTGTATCACGAAGCCAGCGATTTGAAGAAGTAAGTACCCATGAGAAGAGAATCAGTAACAGCCTGATTTGTTCTTTATCAGAAACCTCAAGCACTTCTCCTTTGTTGTAAATTTCAATTAACTGGACAATACGATCATCATCTGAATTTCTTCCATTAATGAATGTTGTCCAAAGATAATCTCTTTTGGCAAGGGAATACCTCTTCAGTACATCGTATAAGGCATCTGCATTCAACAGATGGCCTTGTTTTACCGAATTATTTATAAAGGCATTCCATAAAATAGACGGTTCTATAGAATACTCGTTACACAGTTTTAACAATTCCGGAATGGATAAATAGTTTTTACTTCTCCACTCAAAAGATTCAATATATGTTCTAAACAAATCCTTTCTTTCTGATTCATCGTTTATAGATTGTATAATATCTATACATTCTTTTCCAAATTTTTTAGCATATAAAGCACAAACATGTGCGAACAAATCTTCGCTTCCCCAGTTTTTAAACTCCCCATCAACAATACCTAACACATGCTCATAAACATATTTTCTAATTTCTTCTTCAGTCTGAAACATTGAAAGAATTGTCTTTGCCGAGAAATAGTCATTCATCTGATCAAACGAAAAATACACATAGTTCTTGCCATCCGATTCATAGTCGTGAAGAATATTTTCCCGTATGAGCTGCGTAATAAACGGCCTGGCTACCAATCCCAATGAATCCCAAATTGGCATCGATTCTATCTCACTTTTTTCAAAATGACGCTTTCCTGTAAGAAGAGTCTGTTTAGATATAGCTTCCACTATAGGCAGAACTAAGTTATCTGATTGATCGTAACCTGCTGTTTCAATAGCTTTTTCCAATTTCATATGAAGCTTGTCATTAGCCTTTTCTAAAAGTCTCTCATACAATACCGGCAACTCCACTTCATCACCTTGATATGTTTTACAATACAGCGTTAAAAACAATGGATTGTCAATATTGGCAGTGAACATATGCAGTGGAGTAAACTGTATTCCATAATAACCAAGAAATTTTCTTGCAGCCTCAAGTGGATTGTTTCTGAATCCCCTATGCTCCATTTTCGCAACATTATCCAATTCAAGGAATCGTTCTGGAAGAATTGAATTCTGATATTCACTTCTAAACGAAACAGCCAAACGGACGTAGTTCTTTTCACTTACTTTTTTGTACAATATAGGCAAAACAGATTTCCACAATTGTGGTTTCCAGCTTTCATTTAATGCATCAATAAGAATTGGCACTATTTTTCCATTTGTTTCTCCAATTACTTCTAAAATATCAATGAGGTCCTCAAAATCAAAATCTAATCTCAAATTATTCTTTAGTTGTTCGAATATGTTGATATCAGAAAGGCAATCACTCCCAATGATTAACAAAGCATTCTCGTTTGCATTAAGTAACGAAATCGCTTCATTTGCAAAGAGTTGCGTCTTGCCAATACCAGCTTTTCCTTCAACTATCAGAATCTTTTTGTTAAGCAGATTCCTCTCAATTTCAGATAACTCTAACCGATAAAACAAATTCTTGAGTTTATTTAATTTCCCCAGATATCTTATTAATCCAGCTGCCTTATTTTTGTCCCTACCTTTTATTTCTTCATACTCAAATTGTGCATCCGCAATTTTTGTTTCTATTTCGGTCATATCATGTTCAAATTCTGTAGAAATCATTCCTTGCCAGTTTTCAACATCATGAATACAATCGAACTTCACATCTGGTATTGTGACAATGAATTCAGAAAGTTTACGAGCATATTTATATAAGCTATCACCATCAAGTTCCCACCGTAATGAAGCAATTTCTTCGACAAGATTTCTTTTTCTATCATTGTAATAATCTAGTGCACTCTGATTTTGCAAAAAAATAGATAAATTCCTTGATGCCTCTGTATCTACATTAAAATCGGCATTAAAACGTTCACCAAGAATATTAACTGTTATAGCTGCCTTATTTACAAACCACTCATGTGAAATACCATGATCATCAAAGTAATATTTCCCCAAAAACGGATATTTTCGAACAAGATCAAGTATAGTTGTATCCGTTATCGGTTGTAATGCAATACCGGCATCGTTTAACAATTTTTCAATGCCCTTATAACTATCGCAGGTAGTTGTGAGCGCCTTATTACAGAATAAATAGATGAGGTCTAACTTTCCTTTATAATGCTTAACTGCTTTTTGTGCCGACTCTCTGATTTGATTGTAATCAGCATCATTATCAAAAAATTTAGCTTGATAACCAATGTATCTGTTGTTTACTTCATCCAATATAGGTTCTGATTCGATTCCTGGATTATTCGGATTACTATGAACATATTTGCACACGTTATTCTGAGAAAGGAATTCATATGTAAATAATTGTCTGCTCAAATCTTCAAATTTATATCTAACGCCACGTGCATCATTATTGCTCGTGATAAATCGTTCCCACGTAATCTGTCCTACTGCCATGGTTCCACCTTCCTCTCCATCTTAATCTTTATTGTATCTTTTTTCTTGCTCATAAGAAACATTTTTAATCACCTAATGATGCCATTCCATCGTATATTCTTCTTCTGATGTACTCTCATCTATTCCCTGATTAATAATTTGAAATCCATAATGCTGGTAAAATGACACTGCTCTCATATTCTTCTTATAAACATTCAATCTCAAATTATCTCGTGACTTCATAACGGTATGAAGCAGTCCCGTCCCGACACCTTTCGATTGTTCCGCTGCTCTTACAAAAATCCCTGCAATATAGGTATCAATCAAACCGATAAATCCTCTGATCTGTCCATTTTCTTCTGACACCAATACTTCAGCTTTTGGAATCATTTCTCTGACCATTTCATAATTATTTTTCCAATAATCTGTCTCTATAAAAGAATGTGACTCCATATTGACCTGAAGCCATATGGACATTACCTGATCCAAATCCTTATTTTCAAAGCTTCTTATCATTTCCGCAATCCATCGATCAAATCATAACTCATATCCAGAAAATCCAATATTTTCGATTCTCCTACTGTTCCATCCAACAAAATCGTAATCCAATGCTGCTTATTCATGTGATAGCCCGGCAGAAAACCATAGGTCTGGATAATCATTCCTGTCATTTCCGGATCACATTTAACATCTATAATTTCCACGGTATCATCTCCATCCAATCCAAGTTTGGATCTCTCAACATTCATGATCACCGCATACCATTTTCCATTATGATGACGAAGCACTGCACTATCTGGAGAACTGCTCCACAAATATTCAGGTATTGTTCCATACTGCTTCTTCACATATTCAAAGATTTCTTCTCTATCCACTCTTTTTTTCACCTCTGGATATTCTCGTATCTTGAAATAATCATACCACATTTTCATGAGCTGCACTACCTGTTCAGTTTCTCAAATTCTTTTGCAATTCTCTATTTCACCTGAATTTATCTATTAGAGGGTAGAACAGCAAGGACAGGAAGTGTATATACACTTCCACAAAAATGGCAATTTAGGGAACCCTGCCCTAAATTGAAAACCTCGAAGCACCCCAAAACCGAATTACGTACAGAAGGAGAAAATGGACATGTCAAACAGAAAAAGAAACATCCAAATATTGTTTTGTGTTACTCCAGAGGAAAAGAAGCTGATCCGCCAAAAGATGATTCTGTCAAAGACAAGAAACATGGGCGCCTACCTTAGAAAAATGGCTATCGACGGTTACATCATCAATACCGACACAGCCCCTATAAAGCAGGTTTATGAAGAGATGCACAAAATCGGTGTGAACATCAATCAGATTGCAAAAAAGGTAAATACCACCGGTGATTTGTACCCGGAAGAAATGGAAGAATTGAAAAGGATGGTAAGCAAGATATGGCGTATATTAAAATCTTCCCCATTAAAGTAACTGACAAAAAAGCCCTAGACTATATTATGAATCCGGACAAAACCGAAGAGAAATTATTGATTTCCAGTTTCGCCTGTTCCCCAGAATCTGCTGATCTGGAATTTGCTTTTACCAGAGAAGAAGGTAAAAAGAACGTGATGGACAAAGGCAACAATCTGGCATTTCATTTAATTCAATCTTTTAAGCCTGGAGAGGTTGATGCTGAAACCGCACATAAGCTCGGCAAAGAATTTGCTGACGAAGTACTAAAAGGGAAATATGAATATGTCATCAGTACCCATGTTGACCAAAACCATATTCATAACCATATCATTTGTGCGCCCATAAGGTGCAGAGTAAATCCGCTTAGCAAGCGGCAGGCGTGAGGTTTCATGCCTGTGGTCAACGGCTAACCTGGATGGGGAAACCCAAAGGGGACAATAGCACGACCGTAAAGCTGCGAGTTGGCAAGTTGTCATGCCACGACTGAGCAGCAAGACCAAAGTTCATATGAGGATAAAGCCTACACTGGTTGAACGGCAGTCCGAGGGACATTTGTGGTGGTCGTAACGGAAGACAGCTACATCCGTTGCGCTGTGCATCTCCATCAGAAAAAATGACTGGGAGGAGCGAAACCAATGTGCAGCCCGTATGTATCAGCATAAAAGGACGAAAACCGTATCCGACAATGAACATTGCTTTTTACTCTGCTACTAAATGGGGATTGCCTAAGTTGGAACGCTCGCAAGAGCTATGGGCGCAGGCCTTGAATATCCAATATGGCAACGGAGCCGCCGTAGTAGTCCGAACGTGTTAATGGCACGCACATGGCGAAGGGCGGCAGTTCATTCAATTCAATGCAAAAGAAAGGAAGGTGCGTGAGGCACTATGAGAAATCCAGAAAATGTATTGAACAGTCTGCAAGAGCATTCAGCTCAATCCGGCTATGTCTATGACAGATTGTACCGCAATCTGTTCAACCGGGAATTTTTCTTACAGGCATATCAAAATATCTATGCCAGTCAGGGAAACATGACCGCAGGCACAGACGGACAAACCATCGATGCAATGAGCCTTGAAAGAATCGACAGGCTCATTGCTACCCTGAAAGACGAATCCTACCAGCCCAAGCCGTCCAGACGGGCATATATTCCCAAAAAGAACGGAAAACTCCGTCCTCTGGGTATCCCGTCCATTGACGACAAGCTGGTACAGGAAGTTGTCCGTATGCTGTTGGAATCCATCTATGAAAACAGTTTTGAAGACACCTCCCATGGCTTCCGACCTAATAGAAGCTGTCACACGGCTTTGAGAATGATTCAAAATCGCTTTACCCGGTGCAAGTGGTTTGTGGAAGGAGATATTAAAGGCTTCTTCGACAATATCGATCATAATGTCATGATTGGCATCCTTCGCAAGAGAATTAAAGATGAGCGTTTTCTGCGCCTTATCCGTAAATTTCTCAACGCAGGATATATGGAAGATAACCAACTGCATCAGAGTTACAGCGGCACTCCGCAGGGCGGCATCATCAGCCCCATACTTGCCAATATCTATCTCGACCAGTTCGACAAGCATATGGCCGAATACAAGAAACTGTTTGACCGTGGGAACAAGCGAGCCGTCAATGTGGAATACCGCAAGCTGAGCGATAAGAGAATCCGACTCAAAAGAAAGCTGGCAAAGGCGCAGTCCGAGGAAGAAAAGCAATCCCTTCTGGAAAGCATCCGGGAACTGGATAAGGTACACAAATCCATCCCCTGTAAAAATCCAATGGATACAAATTTCCGCAGACTGCAATATGTCCGCTACGCTGACGATTTCCTTATCGGTATCATCGGAGCCAAAGAGGATGCACAGGCTGTTAAACAGGAAATCGGCGCATATATTGCCGAACAGTTGAAATTGGAACTGTCGGACGAAAAGACGCTGGTAACCAAGGCAACAGACCGGGCAAAATTTTTAGGATTTGAAATCAGGGTCACACCGCAGAGCAATCACACCAAGAAAACAAAAAGCGGTTCTACAGCCAGAAATTACAGCGGCCATGTAATGCTGGAAGTCCCGACTTCCGCCGTTCAGAAAAAGTTGCTGGAACTGGGAGCCATGAAAATCGATGTTCGCAATGGAACAGAGATTTGGCAACCCACGCATCGTGGAAAACTTGTTGGGCGAACAGACCTGAGTATTCTTGACCAGTACAACGGCGAGATACGAGGATTCTGTAATTATTATGCGATTGCAAACAATCGCTCTAAGCTCCACAAGTTCCGCTATATCATGGAGTACAGTTTTTATAAAACTCTGGCCTGTAAATACCGTACAACAAAACGCAGAATCATTGCTCAATATCGTATCGGCAAAGACATCGGCGTAAAATTTCAAGACAAGCATGGCAATGAGCGCATTCGACTACTGTGGAAAGGCAGTCTCGCCAGAGACCCCTACCCACTGGGAAAAGAAGCGGACATTATCCATAAGCCCAAGGGCATCTTGAAAAAGCCCAGTCTTGGCGCACGATTGAAAGCAAATCGGTGTGAATGGTGCGGAAAAGAAACTTCAGCGCTGGTAATGCACCAGGTAAGAACGCTGAAAGAGCTGGATGAAAGTCAACCGTGGGCAGCTTTTATGAAGAAGATTAACCGGAAAACTCTGGTGGTCTGCGAAAGCTGCCACGCCAAAATTCACGGCGCAGACTGTGAATGGATAGAGAGCCGGATACAGCGAGAGTTGTAAGTCCGGTTCGGGGGCGAGTGCTCGGAAACCTACCGCAGCAATGCGGCAAGGCGCTGGGTACTTAGCCTACTTAATGCTACCAGCTTTGTTGATCATCATAAATATGTCTCCAACAAACGCAGCTATCATAAGATCTGCCGGATCGGCAACCGTATTTGTCAGGAAAACGGTCTGGTCACCAGTATGCCAACCGGCGAAAAAGGAAAATCTTATAAAGAAAATATGGAATACCATCGTGGGAACAGCTGGAAAGCAAAACTAAAAGTCGCTGTAGATAAAGCGATCTGGTCATCCATAAACTATGATGAGTTTCTTCAAAAAATGAAGCTTACCGGATATGAGATCCGTCAGGGAAAGAACCTGGCTTTCCGGGCACCGGAGCAAAAAAACTTTACAAATATGAAATCTCTGGGTAGCTATTACACGGAAGAAAATGTATTACTCCGCCTTGAGAAGAACCGGCATAAAACAAAATCTCCACGTAACGTCTCCAGAGAAGTACGGCTTTTTGTCAGCATCTCTGCTTACGTGAGTACCGGCAATCGTGCCGGATTTGAACGGTGGGCACAACTCAATAATCTGAAAGAAGCAGCCCGAACCTTCAATTATCTATCCGAAAACAATTTGCTGAATTACGAAGACTTTAGGCAGCATATTGCAGATATTGATAATTCTTTTATTGCTACGGAACAGCGAATTTCTGAATTAAGCTCTGAAATATCCCACCAGGAACTTATTCAGAAACATTGTTCGTCCTACCGTACCTGCAGAAAAATAGTAGAAGATGCAAAAACAGCACCGGATCCTCAGAAATATAAAGCCGCTCACCAGTCAGAATACAAACTGCATGATTCCTTAAAACAGCAATTACAGGAACTGGGCATTACCAAATTACCTTCCCCGGAGAGGCTACAGAAAAAAATTGATAATCTAAGAAATGAACATTCCTCTGCTGTCAAGGAAAAGCAAGATTTGGAAAAAAAGCGCTCAACGATAAATACCATAACTGCCAATTTCAACACCTTGTTATCCAATGACGCACATTTTAAGAACACTTCTGAACACCGACAAGCGGAACATGATTTATAATAATCTCCATATGTAATGAGCTAAGGTCAAATACACTGTACATCACTGACCCTAGCTCATTTTTTACTCTTCATCAATTTCAAAGACTTTCCGGTATTTCTTTCTTTGGCTTTCTAATGGCATCTGATCACAAAACTCTTGCATCCATTCTTCACATATAGATACCATTTCTTCTACAGGAAAATCATACTCCCCATATCCTATATCCCAGTCGCAATCTTTACTTCGTTCTCCATACTCTACCAGCAACTCCGGAAACATTTCCATGGAGAAATAAATCGAATACTCGCTCAATCCCAGCGCATCAAACAAGTACATAAATTTATTAAAATCCCCGACTGTCATCGGAATTCTTTTCTTGATTTTATCTCTATAGTTATCTCCACACATTCGCAAGAATTTGTTTTCCTGAGAAATAATATCTTTTGTTTTTTTCATCGGCTCTCTTCACTCCCGCTATCCATTTTATCTTCTGGTGCATATATAGCCATTATACTGCTACTGCCATCATCATGATCAATATGTATCCAATAATCTCTTATCCAATACCCCGTGTGGCTTTTCCCCAATGTATACAGTTCATTTGTTTGAAAATCCACAATACATACTTCCGGAAATCTACCCTTGGAATCGCTCCATTCCATTTCATCCTGATACATGGAAAGGACTTTATCCAGACAATCCTGGCACAAGTATTTTTTTATCACTTCAAAATCCGGTATACTCTTTTCTCCGTAATTCACTTTACCCTCAAAAATCCCATGGTTGGGCATCCCATTGATCTGGAAACTGCACTCTTCCTCTCCATGTGAAGATGACGTAATACTTAATCCCCCATCACTGATGATTTCCGTACCATCATCAGAATATACACGAGTATCTAATGTTGATATTTCCATTGTATTCAAACATACTAAACCCAACATTCCCGATTTTCTGTAATATGGCATCAAGCTTCTTTCATTATTTCCGCAAATGCAGCACTCTTTCTGGCTAATTTCAGATTTTACATCCGGAATTTGAAAATTATTCTCTGCTTTTGTTGTTACCACATTCAATTTATGTACGCATCCCGTACAAAGCAGTGCAATCACAATTGCACCAAGTATTCCTTTTTTCTTCATTCCTACCTTCTCCAACACACAAAAAAAAGAACAGTCCAATTTTTTCTTGAACTGCTCTTATTTCTTTAGACTCCTCATAAGAGATAACACAATCTCTCTTTCTTTAACTTCCAATCCATCCCATATATCCAATAACTCTGTTTGATCAGATGTCAAATCTAATTTGCCACTGTCTCCTGCAAAAAACTGAGCTAACGATATTCCAAATGCATCACATATTTTCTCAAGCGTTGGAATCGTCGGAATGCTGTCTCTGGACATTATATTTCCTAATGCTGTCTGCGACATTCCCGTAAGCTGTGAGAGTCGATATTTAGAATACCCACGTTTTCTGCATAATTCAGAGATTCTTTTTGGAATATACTCTTCTATACGCAAGTATTTTACACCTCTTCTCTGACCTATTTTTACATTCATTGTAACCACAAATCAGCGAAAAGATTAGAACCATACTACTTATCTAAATACTCTAGTATGCTTGAGTATTTGGGTAAAAAAAAGAAAAGCAGCTCTTAATGCCTATTCAATTGTATTTTTTATCAAATCCATCTTCTTTAAGAAAGTAATGGCATCTTCAATACCAGCCATATACGAAATATCCGCATACCGACAATCTACTGTTTGTAAGCAGGCAATATAGTCATTGATTATCATTCTGTCATGCTCCGGCAAATCAAGATCCATAACTCTCTTTGTCAATTCATCCAGATCTTTCTCATCTTGTTGAAATATCTCATCTTCTGCACAAATCTTGTTTCTGGTTGCATCAATAGCTTCCGCTATTGTCTGGTTCAATACTTCTCTCGTAAGCAAATCCATTCTTTTTCATCCTCCTGTACTATACGATCACCAATTTGGTGACTAAATTGTACAAAGATATGAACTCAATGTCAAATAACAATGAATGACATGATTCGCCGGATTTCGACAATTATTTCTCTTATTTATCAAATTCTCTTTTCCTTTTACATATCTCCCTGTACTCATCCCTTATCAGTGCATATGACAATAAATTTTCCACCAGAGTAATTATTTCAGGCGTATCCATATACAATAATTCTTTATTATATACCGTTCCCAGTTCTATTTTTCCATTTTTAATAATAACAGGATATAGATTTTCAAGCAATTCTTTTAGTTCAGCAGACTTGCCACTTCCAATTTTTCCAACAGTAATTCTGCCATTATGGTAAAAATGATACGCTTCTCCAATCCGAACAATACTTTTGTCAACAGAATATTGCAGTGCATTATGCGGTCTATGATTATCCTGATCCACTGAAACTGTAAGAATTGTAGATGTTCCATAATCAAAAAAACTCAAATTCATAAAAAAAGTCTTTTCGTGATATTTTATCAGGAATGATCTATATGCCCCCTGATATGTTCCACCGGATGCATTTCCACATGATAACATTCTAATACCATAATCCTTAAGCAACGTGAAAATCTTATACTCCCTCTCCGGCAGACTATGACTGGTATCAAGAAAGCATTCCCACAAATTTGTCAAAAATGACCTCATTGATACCGGAGTATCCGGATTAAATTCATAACCGCAATAATAATCCCTATTGTTCTCCAACTCATCATACGAAAAACGGGGTTTTGGAGGCTCCACCAGCAGCACATCCCCTTCTCCTTTTAACATGGTTTCATATTCCGGAAATGATTTCAGCTCTATGTACTGATTTCTCTCTTCACTATACCTTGCAACAATCATATCTATACCGTTTGTAACCGCAATATAATCTGCCCCAAGGCAATCTGCATAATCACATACTTGCTGAATTTCTGCATCACCCAGCATAATTTCTGGTGCTTTACACTCAACAATTGCTAATGGCGAAATTACATCTTTGCTTTTTGTATATCTGTCAATTACCAAATCCGCACGTCTTATGCTGTCCACACCATACTTTGATAAAAGCATTTCCACCTGCAGCATATTAGATGGCACATGAATCACCTTTAACAAAAATTGTATTATCTCCTGCCGGATCTCTTCTTCCGGGGTTTTCAATATCATTTTGTCACGCACCGGATCCAAGAAATATTCTTTCCCATCAGACACGCAAATGTCCGGTAATTTCAAATTTTTCAGCTGTTCTTTAATCTCATACATATCTTATTCCTTTATGAATTACAAATACACATATTGATCTGTTATTTGTTTTAACCTATGCATTCACCATAGTCTGACGTTTCTGGGCTTCCAATATAGTATTTCTCATCTCATCTTCAATTTCAATCTTTATAGTTTCTATCCCAAATTGGCGGATAGTTTCTGCCAGAACAGATTTTCCATTTAATTTCTTCCACTCTATCTCATCACAAACTACAATGATTTTCCGATATGTTTTTCCGGTTATCCTATCTAGTAAGAGCATTTTCAAAATATCATTTGCAATTTTATTATTCTGTGCTTTCTTTGGTTTTCCAATATGAGAAAAAATTTCTCCCACAATACATAACTCTTCTGAATAAAAATCAGGCTGCATGTATGTAAATGGATTATCTGCAAGATATATCTTTCTGTTATGCTCTAATTTAATTTGGAGCCGTTTCTCAATAGCCTCAAAAATATATTGTTCTGCAATCACCTGTTCTTCAGATGACGACTTATGCTTTTCACTCATCTGTTATACCTCTTTTACTCTGGCAAATTCAAATCAGATTCTGTGCATTTACGGATAATGTGCTTTGTTCTATCCAACGGAAGAGGCACTTCATTCTCCGAAAAGTATTCCTTTTTCACAACTTCCACTACTGCTTCGTGATTATCTTTCCCTGCTGGAACAATTACAAAATCCCCAACCTCAATGGAATCATCATCCGCAATATAATAATATCTTTTGTATCCCTCCTCAAATGTCACACTACAGAATATTATGTCGCTACGGCATCTCCTTATCCTTCCATAAACAGACGGATCCATGATTTCTCCCCAGCCATAGAAAGCCATAAATTCAAAAACACTATCAATAAACACTTCCCAACCATCGGGCAGACCTTTTTTGTCATAAGTTCCCCGGATTATTTTTTCTTTTCCTTTTTTCGTGATAACCTTGATAGTATAATCTCTGATTTCATTCGGATCATCTACTACATCTACCGGGTTTCCTTCAATGTGTCCAAACAGTACATCTACATCCAAATCATCCAGCAGGCTGTCAATTCCGTCCTCAACCATATATTTATGTGAAACCGAACATCCAGTTCCGATATTCTGAATCTGTTCGATACTTTCCTGGTTTCTGTCTATGACTAAAGATTCTGTATAATTCCAGACAACTCTATCCAATTCTACGGCTGATTGTTTCGGCATTATTTGGGTAATCCTATGATAATCTACTTCTATTCTATTTACGATATCTGGCTTATAATTTCCATCAAACACATAAAGCTCTGGCATTCCCAGGCTGTCACGTATCAGCTCAGAGAGATCCTCACCCTGTACTTCAAATTCAGAACATAAAGAACCACGGAACTTAAATATCTTCCCTTCTGTATTTGTTAGCTCCAAGCTCCAGTCCCCAACGTCAGTTGCAAAGACTTCTATATAGCCCTCGCTGAAATAATCAGAAACTGCCTCCAGTACTCTCTCTGCAGTTCGTTTTTCCAATTTAAAATTCTTTGTTCTGGACTTTTCATAATGCCCATCACGTCTATGTCCAACCACATATACAGAATACCATACCCGTCCTTCTGAATTGATGGTTAGATGCTGTTCTACTTCCTCATCCGGTTCCGGACACAGACCATACCCCAGACGATTAGAAACTATGCGTACTTTTTTGGGCTTTCCTTTGAAAATAAAAGGATTTTCCCCCGATAATACTGCCAGACGGCTCAACGCAAGAATAAACCATGAACGATTTTCAAATTCCAAGATTGATGTTGCATCATATGCCCAATGATTAAAGTATCTCCATCGGGAATAAATGGCTGAACCAAGAAGCTGAATATCATTTACTTCATCAATAACCTTATCAAGCTCATCATATTTACTTTCCGCTTTTCCATACCTTTCAGAGAAAGAATGTCCGCAATCCATTTGAAATCCAAGAGCCTCACACTCATCCGCCAGATAATGATCGACAAGATCTGTATATGATATTTTTTGATCTCTGAATTTATCAACCCATTTCGTTGCGAAAGCATTAACTTGCTCTAAATATCCCATTCCAAACATACCTCCCCGAAATTATTGAAGTTCCTCCCAAGTTTTACCGTCCAGGTCAGAAGCAATTTTCTCAGTGTCCGGCATTGTTTTATACTTTAACATTTCCGCAAGGTTGAAAAATTTACTCTTTTGGATTGGATTTTTACTGTTTTTTCTAAAATCTATTGGATAAAACTTTTCTACCATAAAATATCTATGACATACTGACCGAAGGTTGTATCCATAGTCCCTTGCACGATGAATTGCCTCATTAATCCTATCTACCTCATCCTGTTTGACCGGTTCACTATTTTCAGAATGATATGTCATCTCACCATTAACTTCTACGGCTAGAATCGTTTTTTGCAACTTGCCAATAGCCCGGATACTTTTATCTTTATAGAGTCCCACGTATCCATGATCAGAATATTTTCGTTCAGCCTGATCATAATACAGATTCAGATCCAGATTATCCTGAAACGTCGTTCCTGCCACTATTGCTCTCATCCATTTATAGCGGTCCGGTATCAGTTTCTCATCAAAACAATAGTTTTTGAAATCTTCCAAGACAGCCATGATTTCTGTATCTCTCTCATCAATCACTTCTTCTATTGCTTCTACAAGTTGCTCGAAAGTCAGATTTACATGCTTAATCGGGTGAACAAGTCGATCCATATTCTCTTTATTGAACTTTTTTAGTTCTTCTTCCAACTCATCAGATAGTTGTCTCTTCATCGGTTTCGGGTCAATCGTCAACAATACTTTAATATCTTCTGCGCCAAACTGATTAAGATGATTTACCAACTGCTGCTTTGTAAACTGATTATACAATTTTGTTTCTACAACTATCTTAAAACTCTTCTGGCTGATCACTGCATCCGGTACACTCTCATCGCCTGCGACCTGTAAATCAAATGTAATTTCCGGACTTTCTTTTTCTCCGAGAATAAGTGAGTTCAACATCAGAAAAAAACGATCCGCATTATAATTATATAACCGTGATAACATCAGCATCGTATTGGATGTATCTACATTCTCTTTTGAATGATATCTCTGAAAATAATGTATCTGCATACAGCACCTCCCAGTATCAGCTGTTTTTAGTAGACTTCTGAAAACGGGCAGATTCTACCCATTTTCTAAACTCCCAGTCCAATGGTACCTCGTCTATCACTTCCATAAGCATTTGCTCATAATCCAAGTAAACCTGATAATCTGATATTCTGCTCCAAGCAGTAGTCAAAACAGGTACCCCATACTGTTTCTTGGCGATATCCATAATATAATTGTCCAATGGAATATGTAAGAAACGGTAGAATGGTTCCACTACATCCGGCACAAGCACATATAAATACTTCAACGTCATATTCACCCATTTTTGTGCCTGTCCGATATAGAATTCTATTCCCTCTGCTTCATATTGGTCTACTATCAGCTTACAAATTGAATAATGCCACTGTGTATATTTTTCCGAATTATCTACGTCAATCAGTTCTGGTATTCTTTCTTCCAAAAGAACATCAACAGACTTTCTCAAAGCGTCTCCATTTTTACCATGAAACCGAATAGTTCTGCACATATCCGTATACGCACTCCGGCTGGCTGCCTCAAACGGATTATCAGTTACTCCGAAATATAGCATCTTCAAAAACTCTAAAATATTACTATCCACAGTGACCTGATGGGCCTGCATTATTCCTTCTTTTTTCGCAACAATCCGCCTGCAGAACTCATCCACTTTCTCCTTTCCATAGTAAGAAAAAGGATCTTCAATAGAATTTCCCATCAAATCCAACCATGGATTGAATATAGCCTGCCCTTTATGATAAAAGTACACGCATTCTTTCATTGAGAAATACCCATTACGATGAGCGATCCAATCAGACTGCTCCCGTGTATATTCCTTTGCTTTTTCTATATCGTACACTATATTCCTCTTTTCTTAAAACCACTTACTCATGTACTACATATTCCATTGGACGTATTAAAGACGTAATCATTTCTTTTTCGTCTTTTGAGCAATGATATCTTTCAAACAAATCATTCTCGCTCCACTCTTTTGTATAGTTAAGAAATGGAACAAATCTAAAGTTTGCTTTTGAAATATTCATTGAAGAATACGTTTCATGCAATAAAAATCGGGGCAATTTTAAACAGAAATACTTTGCAAAATTTATAGCTTCTATTTTTGTATCGAAAGCAGCCAAAAGAAGATAAGAATCTGTAAATACAGAATTTGGTGGAAGCACTTGTATTGTTGAGATAACTCTATATCCTATTGATGGATCCACGCCAACTTCTCCACCTCTTGGAACAACTTTTCCAATAATTACCTTATATTTGGGGATTAAACTATGTTCTTTAATAACATCAGACATCCTAATATATGTAGATGTCATACTATTGCTTTTTTGGCTGCAAAACATAGCTATATTATATTCTGTAGTTGGTGCATTTTTACCCCTAAAGTCAGAAGGTATTCCGAATACGTTACGAGCATAAACAACCGTGTCCATTTTAACATCATTACTGTTCTCAATCTCTTTTATTAGCCTAATTGACTCGTTGTTCCTAATGAAAATATCATATTCATTTAATGGTCTCATCATTGTAGTAACTTTTTCTCCACGTATTGAAGTTATTTCACAGTCACCACTGTAGTCACGATCCCAAAGAAAGTAATTAACACCACCCACTATACTGACATTTTTAAACAACATTTCATTATCAGTATAATCAACGATTTTTCTCATTGAACGATCAGCTAACATATCCGACCTAAATTGATCTAAACCTTTTCCACCAGAGAACCATCTGGATGGCGTAACCATAGATACATATGCTGGATTCAAGGCTTTTGCTTGTGTTACAAAATAATTATAAACCGGTTTCGCACTATAACCTTTTCCGCCACCATCCAAAATCTGATACGGCGGATTTCCAACAATTGCATCAAATTTCATAACGTTATTTCCTTTCTTCCAATAATTCTGTCGTAAAACTTTATCCAAAAACATTTGCGGCTTATTAGACATTGTATTTATGAGATCATCGAAATAGTGAGCATTGATTTTCCCACCACTATACCCCGTCAAAGTCCTTCTTGTAATAGCCTTTGCCATAGGAGTTTTACAAATCACAAAAATATTTTCGTCTACTGTCTGTAACCAGATATCTTGCTTATCTTTTATTGTGAGTTCTTCATTAACAAATTCTTGCAATTTTCTTCTATACACACTATAGGTCACATATAATGGATACAAACCGGTTTTTGAATTTATTTCAAGAATTTGGCTATCCAACTTTCCAAAAATATCAGCAGTTACTTTTCCACGATCTACAAATCTTGGCTCATCCAATTTACCTTCTTCAGTAAATGTTTCATCATAGAAACAGTATCCACCCAAGCAGTCACTCATATGCATATTAACGACACGCCATGGAGTCAATACTGTTTCTTTATCTGGATTTTTAAAATAAGAAAATAATCCAGCGATTTTCTTTACCCTTTCCATTGGATCAAGTGTATCAGCTTCTTTAGCTATATTACGAATCCGCCGTCCAGCTGCAATAAAAACTTCCTCATCGTAATACTTTTGGAATTCTTTAAATTTACTTTTGGTTATTCCATTTGGCATAAATTCATTCCAAGAAGAATCATCTACAATATCAACGAAACGATCCAGGGTGATTTCTTCATCATAAGGAATATCTGCACCATATATTAGCAAAGGCATACGTATAGAAATACCTCGCAGGATACTAATAGCATCATTACGTACTTTCTTTTTCTTTTTCAGTTCTTCAAGTCTGGCTTTCTCCTCTGGTGTCAGTTCTTTCTTTTTCTTTTTTTCAAGTTTTTCCTTTTCTTCGTACTCTTCATTGGTAAGTCCCTGATCATTAACAGTAATATCATTAGCTTTTGGAGCTGCCTTTGAGGAACCAATAATTCCTTTCAAATCATCAAAACGTTTAATATCAATGTCAGTAAGTTTGAATAATTCGTCATTATAAAGATTGGTATCATCAAAACCATTTCGTACAACTTTATCTGCATATGCACGTTTTAATTGCTGCAGAAGCTTTGTTGCACTATATTCTTTCATTTCCGACCCGGATACAGCTATAACAGGACAATAATTGAGAAATTTACCCATTAACTGCTTATCACCTATTTTAGTTTTCCCTGATTTTGCAGATACCTGAACAGCACTTGAAACCATTTTAAGTGTACGGTCAGGCGCAAAATCAAATACATAAGCAGTTTCTTTTATTTTACCGTCTTCATTGCACGGAGACTGTACACGGAAGATAGTCTGCAAGTAGTTTGCAGCAGATGTAGAATACGATCCGGCGAGCATAAATACAGCTGTCCATTCTTTTACAGTTACCCCTGTAGTCAGCTTTCCACATGAGAGTGTGATTGTATATGTATCGTTTTTTTTCGCCTCTTTAATTGCTGCACGAACTTTGGAAAGAGCCTCTTCGGACTTCTCTTCTTCATCTCCATTACCTGCCACATTAACAATATCAAACATACCATTTCCAAATACTTCATGTTTTAACATCAATTTTTTTAATGCTCTGGCTTCTTTTACACCTGGAACCATCCAAAGAGAATGCTTAAAAAGAGAACGGTATTCAGTGTTAGAATATGGATACTGACTGTGTTCATCTTCTGTTGTCATCAGATTAAGAAATGACCAAACATCTGCTTCATGTACAAAATCTCCTACCTCTGCACCTTCTGGCATGTCTGCATAATCTTTACTAAAATCTCCAGTGAATGTACGGAAAAACTCATGAAAATTGAAAGCCTTGTCTTCAAAAGTGATATAATTGCTATTATGTAGCACGTCGCCAAGTGAATATGTATAAATTCTAAGCTCTGGCAGCTCATCATACGGATTGTGATCACCAAAATGTAATTTATCCCATTCAGATTTACATTCCTGTTCCATGATGTAATCCCATGTATATATAGAATTTTCATCATAATCAGTCAAAATATTAAATGGTGTTCCGGATAATGCAAGTAGTTTAGTTCCAGATCCATCTTTAAATACTGCCTTTACAGTATCTTCTCCCAGTGCCGTAGTAGTCCCCTCATGTGCTTCATCAACAATTACACAATCCCAAACCGTATCAAAAATAATATCATTTTTATCAAACTTTCCGCCAACCTCTGACGAGCCACGTAGGTCTTGTATGGAAGCAAAATAAATAAAGTTCTTTCCGGAAGAAAGGAGCTTATCAGCAGTATATCCAGTTGCCTTTGAACCGTAAATATAATCCTCTACACCATAAAAAATTTTAGTAAAATCTTCATACCATCCAGCATCAACTACAGGTCGGTGTGTCAGAATAATAGTTTTTTTGAATTTGCATTGTTTAACAATTTCCAAGGAAACGAAAGTTTTTCCATATCTCATTTTTGCATTAATTAAGAAACGGTCAGCTTTTTTAAAATGTTTAACAACTTTTGTAATGCATGCAGCCTGTTCCGGTCTGAAAATAATAGGCGAATGTTTTACTATATCGGAATTACTCAAATTAGAATAATTCTTCTTAACGGCATCAATGGCTTTTTGAGCAGTCTGCAAATCTACAGAAAACCATTCTTTCCCTGATGATTCTCCAAGTTGAACGTTAGTATATCCGGAATTTTTCAGTACTTCATGAACATGATGATCTCTGAAGGCTTCAATTTTCAATGTCCCATTCTTATCTTTCACTGTTCTCACGGCGATTTCTGAATGGAGAAGATGCGGAGTGAGACCTGCAGTATTAGTATAAGCTCTTATTCTTTTTAAAGCAGCCTGATTTAATTCACGACTATTTGGAGTCAACTGGTCAACCGGAGTAACTGTATGTAATGTAGCATCTCCAATTTTGACTAGACCATTATGAGCCTGGTCATCAATTGTGAATACATAGATTACTTTATATTCAAAAGCATTCTTAAAAGTTGTATCCATGATTTCATTCCCCCTTTACCATGGACCGGAATTCGATGCTCTTATTCGATCTCCAATCAAATATCCTACATGGGATTTCATCTAACTCCGGTTCTGGCTTTTCTTCCGTATTTTCAATTTCCAATAAATCAAATATTGAAATCTGCTTATAAACAGTTTCTGCTAAACTGAAAGGCGCTGTCATAGTAATACCATTCATCTGCCAGATATTCCAGGCAACTATGTTTGCGACTTTCTTTATCTGCAACAACGATGGATCTTTTTTCATTCGCTCTTGATAATATTCTATAAATGTATATAACAAATTTTCTCTTGCCAAAAGAACATTATCACCCTGGAAATCATATCCATAGCAGCTCTGAAATGCTCTGATTGTCCATTCATACCACTCATCATCATTCTCTGCATTTTCATTTACAATACGAAGTTTTCGATCCAAAAGACCTATTCTTTCGCTAATAGGAATTTCTTGCCCAGAAACAGTATCGTAACGACTTACCAGATATGGAGCTTCTCCACAGGCTACTTCCATTCTTCTAGCATCAATATAATCCTTCCAAACTTTATTTTTAGGAAATTTTACAGGCTCTTTTTTACTACACCACGTTTTATCCTCAGCATGATTAAAAACATCCTGATAACCAAACCAAGTTGCATCAATAAGATTATTCTGTTCGTTACAAACCCATGACGGTGTAAATACTTCAGCCTTATCTCTGGTACGCTTAATTTTTTCCCCTTCAGTTTTCAAAATCCTTGGCTGAATTACACAAGAAAATGAACCAGTAATCAAATCCGGAACCATTTCCTGATCAGTATGATACTCTGCTCCGTAGGATATATAATTATCACTTCCCCAACGAATAAATTTCTTTGTCGTCTTATCAGAAAGAAGGATTTTTAAAAGGTCTGGGCTGATATCCTTAATGTTTTGTTCTCTAATATCAATCTCCATTGACACCATCCTTATACTCTTTAATTAACCGATCCACAGTCGGTCTGCTTACATTTAATTTCTTTGCTATCCCAGATTTTGATATCTCTCTATTCATGTACGCATCATAATAGTTTCCGAAATCTTTAATTTCAATACGTTTTCTTCCCTTATAAACACCTTTCTTCTTGGCAATGGCAATACCTTCTGCCTGGCGTTCAAGAAGATTCTGATGTTCAAATTCATTGATATCTGCAATCATAGCCACCATAAGTTTTCCGTTAGGAGTAGAAGTATCAAGATTTTCCTTCATGCTTATCAAATGAACATTTTTTTCATTTAATTTCTCAACAATAAATAATAAATCTTTCGTAGATCGAGCCAAACTTGAGAAATTAAAAACATAAACCGTATCTCCTTCTCTTACCCACTCCAACATATCCCGTAGCTGTTTTCTATCCGTCTTATTTTTTTCATATACCTTATCAGAAAACCATTTATCAATGTGATATTTTTGTAATGCTTCTGTCTGCCGATCTGCATTTTGATCAACAGATGTAGCTCTTACATATGCTATATTGGCCATACAATCACCCTCACACAAATTGCAGAATAACTATAACTTATGTTGCAATCTGTAAAATATTATATCATAATGACCCTATGTTTACAATCCGAGGACACTTTCTAATTCACGTTTAACGCTTAATAACACGTACCCTATTTTACAGAATCATCTTGTGTTACTGAATAATAAAATCACTAAATCCCAAAACATACTTCTCATAATCCACCCTAATCAGCTCCGACTTTCCAACTGTTTTCGCTGACTTGTATGCTATATGACCAATAAATCCAACATAATTCAACGACCAATCCCGATTTACTACATATAAATCACTAATCGTCTTACTTGTTGGTTTTTCACCATCACCAAAAGAAAAACCCTCTGCCTCAGCATCTAAAAGAAACTTCTTGGCAACAGTTTCATTTCTTAAATACACATACACTCGTCCATCCATTTTACTTAATTCTGTAATCGTATTCATTCTTTGCCTCCAAAATATAGATTTAACCTAAAAAGAGGCAAAAAATAACACCCATCGATACCGAGGGTGATACAAAAAATCGAATATAATCCCCATCGGTCAAGCATTAGCACCTTACCTTTCAAAGCAGGTTGCTGTGCGGTCAACGAGCTTGTCTCTCACGCACTCTCTATAGGTTTGTTTAATTCTAACCCAATAAATGAGACAAGTCAATTATTTTTTATCAAGCAGTTACGTTAAATTACTTTCAATAACTAATTAACCATAAATAAAGAGATTATATTTCAATAAAAAAAGAGACTACCCAACCAATGGTAATCTCTCTCATATTTATGTGACAAGGTTTCTTTATATTCTACATGCTCATGCAAGCTCAACCCCTTTCGCTTTGCTATCTTTTCCCTGCTGTTTTGCAATAATCTCCTTATTGATTTTCAATCGCTCATGAATGGATTTCTTTTTCTTCATTGTTTTTTTGTTTTCTAAAAGGGAGCCCTGTTTTAGGGCTCCCTTATCGGACATTGCTCTTTCAGGTGACTTCTTTTCTCCAGTTACAGATGCTTTAACTGCTCCTTCTACTTTTTCTAATGTCTTCTCTTCCAGACTGCAAAAACTCTGCAAATACGGCAGCACATGCTCCTGCATATCTGTAAGATCCGCCATATATGCCTGAAAGGATTCTTCACCCTTTGCTTTCTGGTAATTCAGCCAGCTTTCATCATGTAGCTTCATTTCATTCTGGTTCTTCAACTGGCTCACAATACCGCCGTTTCCATCTCCGATATTAATTTTTCCTTTTAATTCCTGCATCTGGTCACGATCCGGATAGTAAATTGTAAAGTACATCTGTACAGTTTTCTCCGGCATTCCAGTTTTTGGATCTGCTTGTGAAGCCAGTTCTGTATCCATTTTGGTTGTTATTTCATCCAGTCTTCCCAGTTTCTGATAACCGGAAATGTCCATTTCCTTATCCTCACAGAAATTGATGCGGACAACCGGTACTGCTGTCTCCGGTATCTCAGGCTGATAGGCTTTCAATTTCTCCAGAAGTTCTTCTGCCCGTGGAGATTCTTCGCATTCCTCATCTATAATATCTTTCAAGAACGGAATGTACTTATGGGCATAACCACATCTTAATTCCAATGCGACAGTTTCCACCATATCTTCCTTCGGGCTAAAGTTATCATGATAATCATAATGGTCAAAGTCTTCCGCTAATTGATCCAGTGCCGCCGCCAGTTCATCCGCAGTCATTTTCTCCGGATAATAATGGACATTCAATTCTTTCGGGGGATAATATCGAAAATTCGGAAACGCCTCTACAATCTTTTCCAGTGCTTCATGTACCATTGGAAGTGCTGCCAGAAATGCCACATCATCCAGGTTGTCTCCCCGGATAGATTTCCTGCTGACCAGAGATACCTCCGCCTCATCATAAAAAGTATCATTCGGGTCACGGTAGATAATTCCCATGCCGTTTCCATAATAACTTAATGTTGGGTCATCAATGATTTCCCGGTATTTTGCAACTATTTCATCCAAATTAGTACTCTTATATATTTTCCCAAGGCTATGGTATTCATCACATTCTGCAGCATAGTATTCCAGATAAGGCTCTTTCTTCGGAGGCATATTGTTCAGGACATTATCGATCATATTGTAATTTGCCTCCTCCAGCTCTTCTACTTTCGCCAATGGCTTGTACTCCCCTCTGGCTTTCATCTGCTCCGTTTTTTCATCCAGATACCGTTCAGATTTTTCAAGAAAATCTTCTAACGTACCAGTCTTATCCGGTCTGATCGGTTTCATATCCACTTTCATATTACCAGTCTTATACCCAGCTTCATTCAATACGGAAAACAACTCATCCTCACGGACAGTTCCCTCATAAGCAATTACCACATCCACATCAGAATCCTCATGATATAACCCATCCCTTGTTCGGCTTCCATACACACGCACAGCCTGTATCTTGGCATCCAGGTCATTTTCAATAATCTCTGCCTGTGCAATCGCCCATACGTTCTCTTCGATTTCTGACCGGCTCATTCCATTTAATCCGGCTTCCGCTTCCGTATGATCAGAAATGACCGGCACACGATTTCTCTGGCTTCTTGCTTCCTGAAGAATCTCTTTCTCTACTTCTTCCGCTTTTTCCTGAAGTTCATCATAATCTACCGGTATCCGTTCTAACTGCTCCAGCCCTTCATCTTCTAAAATATTCTGAATAGCCTGTCTCATAGAAATATCCGGATCATCCAAAATGCCTCCGTCCATGAGTTTATACTCCTTATCATAAAAGGAATAATCATATCCTTCCGTTGCCACCTGAATCGAAAAGTATTGATCCCCGATTCGGTAAGCCACTTCCTCCTGGTTCAGTTCCGGCTCCAATTGCAGGAAATCCGGCAATTCACGGAAGCTGATACTGTCTACAAAATATGCTTTTACATTTCCATTTTCATTGAGGACTACAATATCACTTACCGATAAGGAATGCCCGGTATAATCCGCCGGATGGGCAATATTGAATTTCTCATACAGAGAATCCAACGTATCGCCATAAAGCATTTTATCGGAATAGATTAGCTCATAGTCCTCTTTTTTCACCTGATACCCATGCCTTTCAATGAAATTCAGATCCATAAATTCATATTCTCTGCCGGGGCTGCCCTCAACGATCTGGTATATTCCATACCTGTTTTCTGTCCCCAGAAGAAGTTTTGCCTCTTTCAGCGACTTTATCTGTGGATACTCCTGCATCCATTTTTCCAACGTCCTGATCCGTTCCACATCCTCTCTCTCCATCTGATAATGCTCCGGTCCTCTTTCAATCTCCATCCGTTCCCGCACCGCAATCGGTCTTGGATAGGTGGTAATCAGAAATACTGTCTCCCCCGCATTGAACATTCTTAATGCTTCGTCTCTATCAAGATCTATCATTAGAGGCTGATACAATCCAGCTTCCTCAAAATCTATTTCATCCTCCTGCTCCTGCATACGCTGCCATGCCTCTTTTTCAATTCCATAGAGACCTTCATGTTCCAGTATCATCTCTCTGCTGGCATAGTCCCCATGGGAGCCATCTGACTGCAAGCAGTACACCTTTTCCCCGACACGATGAAGCTCCAGTGCCATCTCCTGACGAAGAGGAAACATATCATCTGCGGTATAGCCATATCTCTTTAGTTCTGCCATACCAACGGAACGATCCGGGAATCCGTCAATTTCTTCTCTGGCATCCCACAAGATTTCATTCACCTTCTCTTCATCCGAGGAACGGACAGCGTCTGCAAGGTCTCTGACCATTTTCCTGATATCATAATCATCCCCCGTCATAGCCGCATATTCCAGAACCAGCTCTTTCTGTTCCTCTGAAAATAAAATGTTTATCCGCTGTTCTGCACGTTCCATCTGTCTCTTGGCATAATCCCGGACTTCTTTTTCTGCCATTGTCATATTCCTGTTCATTGCCATATTCATTTTCCTCCCTATCGTCCAATTCTTCTGGCAAGTACAATCAGCCTGCCGTTTGTGCTGGAATATTCACAGGTAGATAAAGAAAGCAGCTCATCCTCCTCCCTGACGGTAACACCCGTCGGATAAAGCTGATAAGCTGCCATCTGCTGTAAATAATCCATCTGCTGTTTTCGTGTTTCTTTGTGTAAATAATCATAATAACCGCCGCTTTGTTCCACATTCGTCACATACACAGCAGCCACTTCATACTGGTATTTCTGGTTTTCCAGATATAGCGTGATCTCTTTATGCTCATGATAAAACGCTTCTTCTTTATACCCATTTAATTGCTTGAACATGCTGCCATCTTTCATTTGGTGACCATAAATAATCAGATGCTCCTGCCTGGCATCTATATCATTCCGGTTGTCCAACATCAGAGTTCCACAGATGGCATAGTTCTTTTGAAAATCATGGTAGAGATAAAATTCATTATCTTTTCCCTGCACAACCGGGTAACTGATATCGGTACCAGCAATCTTCAACCACCCGATACAGTCTGCATTTTCATCCAGCAATGCCTGATAATCAAAATCATCTATTGCTGTCATTGGGTTATCCACATTGGATTCTGTATCATCATCCTCTGTATCCTTTTCCGGAAACGCTATCTCTTCCACCTGCCGGTAGTTCTGTCTGTTATCATAAGAATCCTGCCAGTAATCCAAGAGACATTTTCCACATATCACCGAAACAACCAGAAACACCATCAATAATACTTTTTCTGTTTTCTTCACACAGTTCCTCCTTCCGGGCATGAAAAAACCGGCAGGTATTTCACTGCCGGCTTTTGCCTATTCATGTTTTCTATTTATTTATCTTTACCGATGTTTTTTAATGCTTGCTGATAAATTCCCAACAAGCCATAATAATTCAATAAATCAGGATACTGATTTGCCGGATGATAATAATCCAATACAATTACATCGTGATCATTTAACTGTGTACTATAAAACCAATTCTCATTTGGACTATCATAATCTTTAATTTCTGTACCCATAATTATATTGAGTGAACTAATTGTATATCCACATACTATAACCGTTGGATCAATAATTTCCAACTCCTTCTTTAATTCCTCAGAGTCGTATTCTGCATACTGATTAATTTCTTCCATGGAAGAATTCGCTTTTCCACCACTTTTTTTCACATTCACAACAGCAATGTGCTTCAAGATATCATTTCCGTAGTGAATATCAGACATTCCTGAAAAAAATGCCGGAATATCATCTTGACTTGTATTCAAAAGCCCTTGTGTCCACTGACATATTCTTTTAAACAAATGGCTCATTTTCTTTTCCTTAAGCAATAAATGATCTTTTACTAAATCCCAATCACTATCACCATTTTTTGTATATGCTTCCTTTAACAAGAACAAGATTCTTACATTTTGTGAATACCATAATTCTGGAAATACAACACCATCTGAAATAAATATATTATTCCTATGGTTGATAATTATTTTCTCACCTTCTCCACTCTTAGTAGGAACAAACCGTATTGCAGGTTCCTTGAGTTTCCAATGTGAATACAGCTGTTCCATATCCAATTTATATCTTTCTTTATCACTCATTTTTTCCCTCTGATTCATAAAAATCTGTTTCAAACAAAGTTTTCCTGATTATGACTAAAGAAAAATTCTTTCTCCATCCTTTACGATCATAACATTTTGACAAGAACAGAGTTCCCGCAAAAGCTCGGGTTTTTCCGTATGGATGGGAACAATAGTTTCTGGCTTTGTTTTCTCAATCACAGTCAGAATATCTTTACAGGAAGCATGACCGCTTGTGTGTAATGGCTGCCAGTTATGAAATGTTTCCAACAACTCTGGAATACTACTTCCGGGTTTTGTGCGATAGCCATCCCACATAGAATATAGAATGATGCTCTGTTTGCCATCAAAATGCTGCATGATTTCCCGAAAATATCGGTTATCACGAACAACCATTAAAAAGCCTCTTTCCTTCAAACCTGCCAGAAGATTTTCCCCATATGTTGTAATCTTTATATTTCTGAACAATTCTGAATATTTTCCCCAATGTTTTTCTACAAGATCAAGCATTTTTTTCTGATATTCATCACAGACAAAATATTTTCCATATGGAACCGTCTTTGACAATGCACATATTCTTTCCAGATTTGTCGAGGAACAAAGTACAAAAACATACTTGTATTGTTCCATGTATTCCCTCACCTTGTGCTGCAGTTCCTGCTCAGTCATCATTTCCTGCTCTGTTCTTGATAAGGTAGTTCCTTCTGTGATTAGCATGTCAATTTTCCCAATTCTGATATCTAATAATTTCAGAACACCTTTCCCCCTGAATCCATGGAACCGGAAATCTCCTGTATGAAGAATACGCTTATGCTCCGCTTCTATCAGAAACATATAGCTATCACAGGCAGAATGATCGATTGAATAAGGTGTAACTGCTATATCTCTGATCTGAATCTTAACACCCGGGAGAAATGTATGGGCTTTCTCAATCCGTTTTATCAATCCATCGTTATTTCCTGCCGTTGCAAGCATAATATCCTTAGCAAGACATCCCATATAAATCGGAATATCTTCTCGGACATTCACAAGCTGCCCTATATGATCACCATGATAATGCGTAATAAAAACAGCATCACACATACCTTCCGAGTCTGTGATTCCTGGAATAGATAACTGCTGAGGTACATAATTGTCTTCCTGGCTCAATTCATCCCCTATGTCAATCAAAATCCTGGAAGATTCTGTTTTTATCTCTGTTGCCACCCCACCAATCTGATGGGTTCCCCGATAAATTATAATCTGCATATTCTAAATTCATTTTCTCCTGTTATTTCAAAACGAAAAACTGTAATATCAGCTTTTTTAATCAGTTCACTGGTTTCAAGTTCTTTTTCATCATATTCTCTCTGTTGTGAGGTAACGCTCCCATCGTCACAATTCTTTTCAAAAAATGCAATGGCTTTTTTGTAAACCCCTTCCTTGTAACCATCAGTATAAGTCATAATCTCTGCAATCATACGAAGCAAGGTTTCCTTATTATTCTTATATGGTTTTACCTCCGTTGCATAGTAATCTGCACCATCACTGATGACCAAATCAATTTCCCCTATTCCATCGCCATAATAAAATGCCGGAACTTCGTAATCAATAATTTGATAATCACCTATTACCTTAAATCGATCCCGATATCCACATGCTTCACATTCAGTCCCATGATTACTGTTTTTGTAATACATACATCTGCACAATCGTTTTTCAGTAAAACTATCTCCACTCAGTTTTGAACAATAATCATGCATTCCCTTTTTGTAATTACCATGATTAGAATATTCATCAATATCAGTTGAACCAAACAAAAGCTTATGAACTGCATTACTTCCGGTATCAATTGCAGTAATTAGTTCCCTTGCCATTTCCTTACGACTTGATTTAGTTATCCGATCCTTAAATAAGCTTATATTTTTCTTTGTAGCCATTCTTTATCTCCTACCCTTCAAACAAAATAGAATAATTTCCTGGTAAAAACCATCCCTTTTTTGTATTATCATATTCAATGCCTTCTCCTGCAACCTGGAGTGTTGAAATATATCTTTGTACTGTTCTTGTAGATACCTCCAATCTTTCAGCAATTTCCTGTGTTTTTATTCCTGGTCTTGCCTTAACAAGAGAAATAATCTTAATGCAGTCTGCCATTTTTCTGCTGAAATCTTTCGCTTTCCTGGATTTACGATATGCTGTCAATAACTGATACTTCAATTCAACAGATAACTCATCAAAACAGCTATATGTTCTGATTACTTTCTGTAATTGTTTAGGAGGTTCAGGCACTCCAATCCAATATACCGTTTCATCCGCACTTTTTCCGATTTCTGTATAATAATCAAACATCATATCAACATTTGATTTTGAAAGTTTTTCAGCATTGATAATCACTGCAGAAGCTGAAATTGCAATCAAATCTTCTGGTACGTCTGTTACATATAACTCACATTCTTTAATTGGCAATACTTTTCCTACCGATTCATTCTGCATTTTAGTAAGCCCGAATGTCATTACTCTGTCATCTGGTACTATAATGTAATTCCCATTTGGAGCAAATACTTTCTTCATGTCCAGTCTCCTCGCTTTCATAGACATATACTCATCATATCATATTGCAGCGACAACAGGGTGGCATATGATAATATTTTTTCAAAAGAGACATAAAAAAACCGGCAGCTATTTCACTGCCGGCAAATGCCATAACTTAATATAAAGTACCTACATATTTTCCATCTTCCAGATGCATATAGCACTCATTCATCTGTGTAGATTCCATCATCTGCAAAACATATTCCATACCAGTCGCAAGTTCTTTTTCCTTAAATTCATTCACCGGAATCCAGTAAACTTTTCCTTCGTCAGAGCTATGTAATATTCCTGAATATTGATCTGCTTTATACAGGAAAATCACATGATGCGTACCCGATTTATTCCAATGATATACGCCACAGAACAGAGGATTTTCAATCGTAAGTCCCGTCTCTTCGTAAACTTCACGGATGACAGCATCTGTAAAAATCTCTCCTTTTTCCACATGTCCACCCGGAAACGTTGTTCCGGTATAACTGTCATTTACTTTATCTAATGCAAGTACATTCCCTTTTCCATCCTGCAACATACATAGATTCATAAAGCAGACCGTTTCCGTTTTCTGCTCTTCATGCTGGTTAGTGGAACGTCTCACACGTTTGTTAATATCAGCCCTCTTTTTCTTATAATGTTTCACAACTTCGCCATAAGGAATCCATATGTCTGCGTCGGTGATCCGATCATATACTTTTGAGATAACATCCCCGATTTGCTTATCCCCGGGAAATGTATAGGTTTTCTCATAATATGCCTTTGTCTCCAGATACATCCATTCAGCTATTTTTTCCTTTTGTTTCAGTTTCAGATGAGAATATTTCTTATCCGTCTGAAGAAGTTTGCCATCAATCATTTTATGGTTCTTTCGGGACAACGGTACCATCTCCCTTTTTTCTATTAGTGCTAAAACTTAATTACTTCCGGCTCTGCCTGGAAGCTGCTGAATACTGCTGTTGCATTCTGAAAATAGAATACTGCTGTATTGCCATCATCCGCAGAATACATGGATTGAAGAGATGGGTAATCATCCAGCATGGACTGGCATGCTTCCCTTCTGTCATCTTCAATTAATTCGCCAGAAACACGCAGCCACTGATCTTTGATGCAGGCACAGATCTCTGCTTTTGGATTTTCCTTGAGCTGCTTATATACTCCTTTTACTTTCCCTGTCTGGATATACAGTTTTCCCTCGAAAATATGGGCAGTACCAAAAGGTCTGACACGTGGCTGGTCACCTTCCATGGTAGCAAGATAATATACATCAGCTTCTTTTAAAAATTTTTCTACCTGTTCCATTTTTTATCAACCTCCGTCTTTTATGGTTATATGCAAAAACAGGGACACAACCCCTGTGCTCCCATTTTACACCTTATAACCTGTCTTGTATATCAAAAGATCACCCGATACACGTTTCCGTAGTTCTCATTGCAGGCTCTTTTCCCTCCTGTCTCTGACGGTTCTGCTTGATGGCAGTAATTCTGTCATGAAGAGACTGGTGTTCCTCTTTCTCCTCGTCCTGCTCTCCTTCCACTTCCATCACAGTTTCCTTTTCATCCATATTCAACAAGGCATTCAGTTCCGACAGACGTTCCAGTTTCTGGTTCAGTTCTTCCTCTTTCGGGAACGTTTTTTTCACCTCTTCCATCGCATTTTTCAGTTGTCCCTGCACTGTCTCAAGCTTACGCTCTGCTTCCGCCAGCTTTTGCGGGATTGCTTCCAATGCGTTATTGATCCTGATGATATTACCATTTTCATCGGAACCAAGGCAGACACGATATACATTTTCATTTTTCAGGGAAAGGATAAATTCCTTGTTCCATGAATCAAACTTTAAGCGGATGGAAAATCCCTGATACTGTCCGACATTAATCATGGCATCCGCCTGTTTCATGGACTGGCAGACAGCAAGAAGGGCTGCTCCCGCTTCCTTTTTCTCATAAAAGACAGTGCCACCGACTTCCATCACAAATTTCTCCGGATCCGTGATCCTATTTGCCTGATACTTTGCCAGATCCGCTTTATATCCTTCGATACTCTTATTAAGTACTGCTATCTGCTGCGGAAAATTCTTTGCAATATCATCTTCCAGCCGGTAATGGTTGCTCACAAAATTCGCTTTCAGCAGTTTCAGCTTTGATACTTCCACATCCAGTGCCATTTTTTCCTTGATCTCCGGATTCCCCGTTGCCAGGGCTTTTACTTCCGCATAGGACAACGCCGTATCGTCCACATCCTCACAGCTTCGCACCGGAGATTTACTGGTCATGATCTGAGAAATAAACTTTTGCTTGCTTTCGATCAGCTGCCACATGTAACTGTCGAAAGTTGCTTCCGTCACATACCGATAGATATGCACTCTCTTATTCATATTACCCTGACGGATGATACGCCCTTCCCTTTGTTCCAGGTCAGAAGGCTTCCAGCCTACATCCAGATGATGCAGGGCAATCAGACGGTCCTGCACGTTGGTACCGGCACCCATTTTAGCGGTAGAACCCAGTAAAAAACGAACCTGTCCGGATTTTACTTTACTGAACAGATCCGTTTTCTTCACTTCCGTATTGGCATCATGAATAAATGCGATCTCTGCTTCCGGCACTCCTTTTGCCATAAGTTTCTTTTTCAGGTCATCATAAACATTGAATGTTCCATCCCCTTTCGGTGTGCTGAGGTCGCAAAAAATGAGCTGGGCAGACCGTTTTGATGCCGTCTCTTTCCAGATAGCAAAGCTCTTCTCCACACAGGCACAGATTTTACTGTCCCCATCATCCGGAAGCAATGGATTCACAAGACGCTGATCCAGTGCCAGCTTCCTTCCATCATTGGTCACTTTCAGCATATTGTCAACAGAGGAATCCACACCACCGTCCCGGATTACTTCTGCACGTTCTCCAAGGCTTTCCACGATCTCTTTCTGGTGCTCGGATGGTTTTAAAACCACCGTTTCATATTCCGCTTCCGGCACCGGAAGTTCCAGCTGGTCTGCCGTCTTAATATCGGCAATCTCCTTAAACATACTCATAAGTTCCGGGATATTGTAAAACCTGGCAAATCTGGATTTTGCCCGGTATCCGGTACCCTCCGGAGCCAGTTCGATACTGGTCACAACCTCACCAAAGGTGGATGCCCAGGAATCAAAATGTCCCAGCCCCATCCGGTTCAGTTTGCCATACTGCAGGTAACGCTGCATGGTATAAAGTTCCGTCATGCTGTTGCTGACCGGTGTACCCGTTGCGAATGTAATGCCTTTCCCGCCGGTGATCTCATCCAGATACTGGCATTTGCTAAACATATCTGCCGATTTCTGTGCTTCATTCTGGGCAATGCCTGCCACATTCCTCATTTTTGTGTAAAGGAATGCATTTTTGTAATAATGAGCTTCATCCACATACAGACGGTCTACCCCAAGTTCCTCAAACGTTACCACATCATCCTTTTTCTCTTTGTTCTCCAGCTTTTCCAGACGCCTCCGGAGACTCTTTTTGGTCTTTTCCAACTGTTTTACCGTAAAACGGCTGCCATCATTTTCCAGCTTTGCCTGCTGAATTCCGGCTTCCAGTTCTTCGATCTGCTCTTCGATGATCTTTTTCTGGCGTTCTTCCGATAAGGGGATCCTCTCAAACTGGGAATGCCCGATGATCACTGCATCATAGCTGCCCATTGCGATTCTGGCACAGAACTTTTTACGGTTTGCCGGTTCAAAATCTTTTTTCGTTGCCACAAGGATATTGGCTCCCGGATAAAGCTGTAGAAACTCTGCGCCCCACTGCTCCGTCAGGTGGTTGGGAACTACAAAAAGGCTTTTCTGGGCAATACCAAGTCGTTTGCTCTCCATAGCTGCAGCTACCATCTCATAGGTCTTTCCACTTCCCACTACATGGGCAAGCAGGACATTATCCCCATAAAGCTGATGGGCAACGGCATTTTTCTGGTGCGGACGAAGCTCTATTTCCGGATTCATTCCCGGAAAGGTCAGATGGCTGCCATCGTATTCCCTGGGACGGATGGAATTGAAGCGTTCATTATATATACGACACAGTTTCTCCCTCCGTTCCTGATCCCTGAAGATCCAGTCCTTAAATGCTTCCTTGATTGCATCCTGTTTCTGGGTTGCCAGCATGGTTTCTTTTTTATTCAACACACGGATTTCATTTCCCTCGGCATCCAGCTTTGTGTCATAGATCCGGACATCTTTTAAATTCAGGGTTTCTTCCAGAATCTTATAGGCATTGATCCTGCTGGTGCCATACGTTGCTGTGGTCAGCACATTCCGGTCACTGTCCGCATTTTTACCGCTGATATTCCATGCACCGCTGGCTTCCGAATACCGGATATCAATCACCCTTCCAACCAGGTAACCCGGGGTATCAAATAGTTCTTCCATAAAATCCCGGTATATTTCCGGGGCAATCCATGTGGCACCGATCCGGACTTCAATCTCTGATGCATCCAGGTCTACCGGCTGCACCTGTGCTAGGGCGTGTACATTGCTGGTATATTCCGGATGGTTTTCCGCAAAGATTCTTGCCGTTTTCAGCTTCTCCCGGACATTCCCGGATAGATATTCATCCGCAGTCTCCCACTGTCCATTGACCGGATCCCGAAAGATTACTCCTGTCAATTCTTCTGCAACTTTCTCTTCCGTCTTACCTGTCAGCCCTGCCATATAAGGAAGATCAACCCTTGCTTTCTCGTTCAAAGAAATCGTCAGGGCTTCTGCCGCAGTTTCCACACTGGTCACAGCCACTGCTTTCTTAATCGTCCGCTTGGTAAACATATCTGCTTTCCGTTTCAACGTACCATCTTCATTAAGATCCTCCAACGAACAGAGCAGACAATAAGAAGAGTCATCGGAGAATGCCCGTTTGTTTGCATTGCTTCCGATGACCCCGTATTTTTCCGTATAGGTATCATAGACCTGATTCAGTTTGACCTGAAGCTCTTGTATCGCCTCATCCGTTGCATTTTCCTCCATCTGCAGGGCGATCAACTCCCGGACCACCTCACGGATCTTCACCATACCCTTTACACGTTCCGCCGTGGCTGCAGGCAGCTTCACCGGATTCATCAGGGAATTTACCCGGTAATAGATCTGGTCATCCACCACGGTAAAACTGTAGTTCCGGACAGACGGATCTGCCGGAATGCTCTCCATGATCTCATCCAGTTCTGTTTCTGCCGTTACTGCAGGAACCATCGTTCCATGGATTTTTGCAACAGCATCTTCCAGCTGTTCCGCCAGGTCTGCCCCTTCCAGCGGAAGGCAGGCAGTCTCCATGCCATATGGTCCGGATACCTCTGCCATCGTTCCAAGTACCATTTCCGGGTGGGTAATAAAAAACTGGTTTATGGTAATCCCATTATTATCCTCTCCAAGAGCAACCCATTCCGGCTCTTCCATGGAAATGCTCTCCCTCTTCTGGAAAAACAGAATGTCGGCACTGACTTCGGTTCCTGCATTCGCCTTAAAAGCATTGTTCGGAAGACGGACCGCACCGAGAAGTTCTGCCCTCTCTGCAAGATACTTCCTTACTTCCGACGATGCTTTATCCATAGTTCCCTTTGTTGTGATCAGGGCAGCCACGCCACCCGGCCGTAACTGGTCAATGGTCTTTGCAAGGAAATAGTCGTGGACCATAAAATTATACTTGTCATACTGGCGGTCATTCACTTTATAGGAACCAAAAGGGACATTTCCGATTGCCACATCAAAAAAGTCATTGGGATAATCGGTCTTTTCAAATCCTTTGATCTGGATATCAGCGTTCGGATAAAGCAGTTTTGCGATCCTGCCGCTGATGCTATCCAGTTCCACTCCATAAAGCCGGGACTGCTGTAACTTGTCCGGGAGCCTTCCAAAAAAGTTTCCTACACCCATGGATGGTTCCAGGATATTTCCCTTTTCAAATCCCAGATTCTGAATCACCTGATACATGCTCTCGATGATAACAGGCTGTGTATAATGGGCATTCAACGTGGATTCCCTTGCCGCCGCATACTCCTCTTTGGTAAGCAGATCTTTCAGTTCCTGATACTCCTCACTCCAGGAAGCTTTGCTTTCATCAAAGGCATCCGGCAATCCTCCCCAGCCAACATAGTTTGACAGAATTTCCTGCTCCTCTGGTGATGCATAACGGTTCTCTCTTTCACATTTTTTCAGAACCTGGATTGCCATCACATTGGCTCTGAATTTTTCTTTTGCTGTTCCATAGCCCAGCTGGTCATCCGTGATATGAAAATTGACAGGCGGTATCTCAACAGACAATTCCCGTTCTCTTTGCCCATACTCATTCCAGACACGATCCGATATTTGCCGGAAATAGATGGATTCATTTTCCATGATACTGTAGCTGACTTCCTGAAGTTCTTCCAGGTTCGTTGCATTTTCAATATCCTCATGGTATTGAAAATACAGGGCTTCCCGTTCCAGTACCCTCTCCAGCCGTTCCAGTTCCGGTTCGGACATCCGCTCCCAGATATCATCTTTTTCCGTATGGATGGTAAACCCTTCCCCGTCATCGTGGTATTCCACCATATAATGCAGGATATCCTGCTCCCCACGGATCTCACAGGTAAAGTCATACTCCGTCGTCCTGCTCACAGAGGAATACTGGCGGTTTACTAAGACCAGGTTCTGCACATCTTCTGCCCTTAATGGCTGCCCGCTTTCTTCCGGCTTATCTTCCACATTTTCTTCCGCATGAACTTCCTCAACCTCTTCCGAAACTTCCTCTGTTCCCAGTGACTGCTTTACCTCTTCCATATCAGCAAGCCGCTGGGCTTCCTGCCGTTCTTCATACTTTTCCAGTTCTTCCGGTGACAAAAAATCATCCATCCGGATCAGCTGTCTCGTCCTGGAAGCTGCCTGTTTCCACTTGACCAGTGTTGTCAGGCTTGGGTTGGAAATTTGTCCTTTGCTCAAACGGATCCCTTTTGCGTCATGCCACTCATCGGAAAGATCGCTTCCCTGGATACCGGGTGTGCATCCTCCGTCTCCATACTCATGTTTTAAGAAGTCGGCTGTTTCTTTTTCATCGTGATGTTCCATGAAAAATTCATAGATACGGTTCCTTCCGCCAGCTACATTTCCACCTCTTCGTAAAACAGAATCAATCTCATCCTGCGTAATAAAAGCCATTTCCGGCGGTGTTACAGTTTCTTCCTGCCGACTCCAATCGAGCGTCCTTCCAAGGTCATATACTCTCTGCTTGTATATCGGATTATTCCGGATCTGGTACCTCATATAGTTTTCCGGATGACGTTCCATATCTCGTTCCAGTTCCACAAGCATCTGGTAATACTCCCTTGTCTGTTCCCGGTCATCCAGACCTGCACGGAACCTCTCAGTCGTTTCTGTATGGCTGTATATCCCCCTGATAGCCCCGGTATCCCGGAAATGGAGTGCCAGCTGGCTGGAAAGCTCATCACATTCCACTTTAATGGAATTTTGCATAATCACGTTGGAAACATAAGTCCCCGCATCATACATATCCTGAATGCGGTTTGCCGCCTCTTCCCAGGTAAGCATACGGTCATAATTGCGCCTTGCGGATTCTCCACGTCGGAAACGCATACCATCCCCGTCATACCAGACACTGAATTTCTGTCCGAAAAGCTCAAACCCTTTCCCGCCGGTACCATATTCCTGGATGAGAAAGCTTCTCAGTTCCTCATGGTCAATTCCCTCCACAAGCTTTGCAGTGATATGGAATAACGTATTCTTCCGTCCGCTTCCGGTACGAAGCACATCCTCCACGATCTCATCCGAAACAAAAAAAGCGGCTGGCTGTGTGAGTGCAGCTGCCGCTTTCCTGATCTCTCCAAACTGTTCTTCCTCTGTGGGGAACAGGCTTAATTGTATATAATCTCCTGAACCACCATCTCCTCTGCCTGTGCCCGGATCCGGTTCATGTGACGGGTCCATGCCATGCTGTCGGCTGATTTCTCCGGTGCCGGGTCTTTCTCCAGAAGCTGTATGGTCAGGTCTTCCACTTTCTGTCTGGCTTCGCTGTCCACTTCCATCAGATGTCTGTCCAGCCTGTTCTGCAGTGCCAGTATGCTGAATCTGGCTTTCTTGTGGTTCCTCAGATATTCCTTCCGCATCATCCCGTATTTCCCGATGGTTCCCCTGGTCTCCTCCAGTTTGATATCCGGAATCAGATAATCCCCGTTCCTGCTGTAAGTGATCTCTCTCATGCTCTGTTTCCTCCTTGTTTTCTTCTATCTTTGTCTCTCTGGTAATTTCTTTACTTTCACGAATTAACGTGCTAAATTCATTATAGACCACTTCCGATTCTTTTGCAACCGTTTTCCTGTCATTTTCCAGATCCATAAGGACATACCGTCCAAGCTGCATCAGAATCGGTCTGCAGATCTCATTAACCGCTGTGCCAAGGTGCCCAAGCACACGGAGATCATTAAAATCCGTGATGTGCCGCAGGCTATCCGCAGACAGATACTCTTCCGTATCCATCCCGCACCGCTTTAACAGGACATACCATACACTGTCCGTCATAAGGTTCCGGAACTCCACTTCCTGGTTCTGCTCATCCAGTTCTTCCAGAAATGTCCCCTGCACATCCTGTTTCAGTTCATCAAACGCATCCGGAAGCCACTCCCGCACACTTTCCTGTGCTGCCTGATGCAGGGTTCCGGCAAGCCCGCCATCTCCTTCGTCCAATCCATACGCTCTCTGCAGATAATCTGCCGCAAAAAAACGGTCATCCTGTGGCAGCACCCACAAAGCCGGGTCTTTCCCCAGATTCCGAACCTTATAAGTATCCGAAATATCAAACACATACCGCAGGCGGTTTTTCGGGCTGGATGTATAATCAATCAGGGCAATGCCTTTCGAGCCTTTCCTGATCCATCGGTACATCCGCTTATTCCATACCTCCATGGATGCCACAGCGGTTGCTTCCGGTCTCTGAGCAAAGATCAGGAGCTGTTCATCAAAGGTGTATTTATATAACCGGGATGCGGTATCCAGAAAACGCATCCACTCTTCCGGCTTTGCTGCGATGTCCTTTGCGACTTCTTCCGTCAGCTGTTCCATGGCATATAATTTATTTGCCATATCTGTTCATCCTCCTCTCATTCTATCGTCGTTTCCCTTTTTCTCTTCACACCGGATGTTTTCTGACCGGATGTGATCTTTTTCCGGTTTTCCTCCAGGGATTCCTTGATTGATTTTTTATGTGGTTTCTTATATCCATAATTCTCTGCTTCCTTTTCCGCCACTTTCAGATTGATATCATTCAAATCCACAGAGTATTGAATCTGCTCCATAGGAAGGATCTGTTTTTCCCGGAAAGAAAAATAGGACTGGTCATTTCCAAGAATTACATGGTCAATCACAGGGATTCCTGCCAGCATACAAAGCTTCTGCATCCTGCCTGTAAGTGCAATGTCCTCCTTCGAGGGTTTCAGGCTGCCGCTTGGATGGTTGTGGAACAAAAGAATGGTAGCGGCATTCGATAAGAACGCCGCCTTTAATACTTCCCTCGGATGCACCAGTGACTGGTTCAGTGTCCCCATACTGATGATGGTCATGTTGATGGGAACATTGTCACTCCGAAGATGAACCACTCCTACCACCTCCCGGTCATAGTCTTTAAAGGTATCTCCCAATACCCGGATCGCATCTTCCGGTGTAGAGATCTCTTCCTCACTCAGGAGCGGAGCTTCTTTTACAAGCCGAACCGATACCTGGTCAATTCCGTATTTTCTTCTCACTTTCTGATGCTCCTCTCTTTAAGGGGATTTGAAGAATAAACTCCTGGTCTTTTTGTGACTCCAGGCATTTCCGGATATGTCCGGATAACCTTTTTCTTTCTTCCTCTTTCATTTTGTTGCTCATTCCCCTTCTCCCTCTACGACCTCTTCCATAACATCTGCAATCCGTTCCAATTCCCTTACAAGCGAAGGGAACTCATAACTGTTCCTGGCTTTTCCAATCTGATCCAGTAAGAATTCCGGTACATTGTTGATTGCTTCCGCTATCAATGCTTTTACCTTTAAATCCTGAAGAGCCAGAAGTTCTTTGAGTCCAAATTCTTCACCCAAAACTTCCTTATACCTGATCAACTCGCCTTCAAGGCTATCCGGTTCTAACCGTCTTTCAAACTTTTCTCTTATATCATCACCATATAAGCACCACTCTGACATATACATCCTCCTTCATATAAGGGAACCTCCACAATGGAAGTCCCCTTATAACTCTGCTTATTATTGTTACATTACCATAGCCGTATCTCTCGTTTTACCCTGTGGCTTTACCAGGACATCCCCGGCTTTCATCTCTTCCTTCGCCTTTTCCAGCTTCCCATGAATCCCGGTTTTCTCTGCCGGCTTTTCTGCCGCAGCCGCTTTTTCTTTTTCCAGACGTGCTTCCCGTTTCTCCGCATTTTCCATCACCGCTGTTCTGCCATCACAAAACTGCACTTTATCCGAAAGAATATCTTCCAGTGCTACTTCTGTTGCATTGACTTCTTTTACCATGGCATTCAGGGCTTTCACATCGAAATCTCCATTATCCGGCAAAAGAAGTGTTTCATGGATGGAAGAAGGCAGGATATAAAAATCACCCTTCATAAACTCCCCGATCTGTTTTCGGATATCCTCATGCAGGATCAGGGATGCCGCATTCATTTTTGTTTCATTCGTCAGGCAAAACATAGGCATGAAAAATTCCTCTGCCCTCCTGTCTCCGTTCAACAGATTCTGAGGTTTTTCTCCCATAATCGAGGATTCCATCAGATCATTTATTGCGTATAATGCAGGTCCACGGTTTTTATCCGATGCCATCGCATCCTGATGGAGTGTCTGGACATCAATCTTCCACGCCTCTAAAAGTGCTTTGGTCACGGAAACAGAAGCAATGCCGTCTTTATTTTCCGACAGGTTGACTGTATAATAAGCTGCGAAATCCCCATGCATGGTCACAGCTTTATCTTCCAGCCATTCTTTGTTTTTTTCCGGGTCGCACATCCTGATCTGCAGCTTGTCCTTGACATTCCCGTAATCCATCATGCCATTTACATCAACGTCCAGATCCGTATCCATTTTTTCAATCCAAAGGTCTGCCACATCCCCTACACAGGCATCCGGGCTTTTCCCGTTCCGGTATTCCTGGTAAAAGGAATCCAGATATACATTCGGTGTGATATTGGTGTCCTTTGCGGGAATGACCACCGCCGTCAGTGTCAGCCCGTTCTTCTTTACTACTTCCTGCAGATGGATATTGGCATCCGCATATTTTTCCGGAAGATAGTCCTTCACATTGTCCTTCACATATTCAAAAAAATCTTTTCTGTTCATCATACGCAATTACCCCCTTCTGATCATGTGCTGGTTCATTCTCTTTTTGTTGACTGCCTGCTCTGCTTTTTTCTGGTATGCCATCATTCTCTTGAATGATCTCTCCTGCATTTCTCTCCCTGCCTGCACTGTGTTCATTGTTTTCTTCATATTCTTTACCTGTCCTTTCTTGATTTTGCTATGATAAAAGAGAGCCTCAAATCAAGGCTCCCTGCTCATATAAGGTTTCTATTTTCTTTTTCTCTTTCTTCTGTCTGCCAGAAGTCCGGCAATGCTGCTTACAGATACTGCCAGCAGTACCACCGGAAGCCAGAGATTCGTCTCATCACCGGTCTTCGGATTACCTGCTGACGGTGTTCCCAGCGTACCTTCCGTTGTCTGTGGCACTTCCGGCTTGTCATTTGTCAGGTCAAAGGTCACTTCCACAATCGGTGTGCTGTCATCTTTGTAGGCAAATACCACCTCATGCTCGGTCTCATCCAGTGTATATCCATCCAGCGTCTTGATTTCCACCAGATAATATTTCTTCTCACCGGCATATTTACCGTCTTTGTAATCTGCGATCTCATAAAGGCTGCTCTCCGCATGACCGGCAGCATCCGTCTTTAAGGTCTCCAGTACCTTCCCTTTGCTGTCACGGAGTTCAAATTCCACGCCTTTTAATGGCTCTCCGGTTTCCTTATCTGTTTTATTCAGGATCACTTTACCCTTTGCGGTATCATCCTTCATAACAACCGTCTGGATCTCGCCGGTATCTTTCACTTCAAAGGAGACATCGGCTGTCAGGATAAATCCTTTCGGTGCCTGTTCTTCCCTGAGTGTGTATCTGCCAATCGGCAGCTTCTCCACATAATGCGGCTCCTCTGTGGAAGTCCAGCTTTCCACTACCTGGTCATTTTCATCCAGGATCGTAAGCTTCGCACCAGGGATCTCCTGGTCTCCGGTGATATCTGTCTTGCTGATCTGTACCTTTGTCACATCATCCTTCATTTCATGCTTCTGGATTTCCGCAGTATTCTCGATGGTAAATTCGATGCTTTCTGCGGTTACATATCCATCTGCAGGTTTGGTTTCTGTCATTGTGTAGGTTTTGCCGACTACCAGCTCTTTGATCACATGGGCTTCTTCTGTGGATACCCATTCATCCACCACATTGCCGTCCTCATCGGTCACTTTCAGGTGGGCACCGGGAAGCTCATCCCCTGTTGTCAGGTCAGATTTTGTCAGTTCCACGGTTGTAGCCTCATTTTCAAAGGTAAAATCATAGCTTACCTCTGCCTGGTCCGCACCGGCATATTCAAAGGTGAAATCCTGTTCCTCATTGGTGGTCACAAAACCATCCGGAGCATACAGCTCTTTCACATAATAGTTTCCGTCTACCGGCAGGTCTGCCGTAAAGGTAATCTGACCGTTTTCATCCGTGGTCTTAAGCTCAATGAGCGTATCTGCTTCCAGCAGGACATCACCACTGGCATTTTTGATATCCTCCCTTGTAAACAATCCGAAGATACCGCCTGCCAGTACACGCTCCGTGTCTTTTTCCTTTTTCAGGACGGTCACTTTGACTTTCTGGCGGTTGTTCTGCCATGCTTCATCATACGTTACCACCGGGGTATCCTGGTCACGGTAACTTAAATCCACATATCTTGGCTCCCCATCCAGCACATAACCATGGGCAGTTTCTGCCTCTTTCACATAGTATTTTCCAACCGGAAGATCCCCAAGCTGTGCAATACCATTGGCATCGGTGGTAATGGTTCCCACCAGTTCATCTGCTTTAAAATAATCCTCGCTGACACCATCTGCCGCTTTGATATCTTCAGCGGCATAAACGTGAAAAGTAACTTCGGTAAGGCTTCCAGTGATATACTCAAACAGATGCTCCACCGTGCCTTTTGCATTATCCAGAAGCGTTACTTTATCCAGGAATTCACCCTTTTTGTTGATGATCAGAAGCCCGGTCGGCACTTCATCCTTCATTTCAACCTTCTGGACATCACCGTTATCCTCAACAGTAAAAGTGATATCCGTTGCTTTCAGGTATCCATACGGGGCAAATTCTTCCCGGAGTGTGTAAGTCTCCCCGACTACCAGACGTTTGATCACATGTGGGGCTTCCTTAACAGAAGTCCATTCATCCACAACATTCCCATCTTTATCCAGCACTTTCAGGCTTGCACCATCCAGTTCTGTTCCAGTGGTAATGTCAGATTTTGTGATCTCCACTGTGGTCGGCTGGTTTTTCTTCACGGCTTTCAAAACAACCGTTTCCACATCCTGTCCCTGATAGAAAGCATCAAAGTTCAGGACCTCATTGGAAGATACATAACCTGCCGGGGCTTTCAGCTCTTTCACATAGTAGCTTCCAAGCGGAAGATCCAGTGTACAGCCTGCCTGCCCCTTCTCATCCGAAGTCATTTCCTGAAGGAGGGTATCTGCCGCAACAATTACTTTGCCGTCTGCGGTAATATCTTCTTTGTTGTAGATACCAAATACTGCACCTGCCACAACTGCACTATTTTCCGCATCCTGTTTTTCAACCGTAATCGCTACCTTCTGTCTTTCATCACCGACGGTCACTTCCTGCTCTACTACCGGAGTATCCTGGCCTTCATAGACAAAGACAACTTCTGCAGCCTCCGGATTTAACACAAACCCTTCCGGAGCTGTTTTTTCCACTACCCGGTAAGCACCAAGCGGAAGGTTTTCTGCCACTGCCATTCCATCCTCACCGGTTGTGATCGTAGTCACCAGTGTATCCTTTGCATAGACTACAATCCAGTTTCCATCTGCGTCCTTCTGGTAATCCGGGGAGTAAATATCCTCCGCCGCATACACCTCAAAGACGGCATCTTTCAGAAACTGCTCTTCGTAAATGAAATCCTTGTTAAATCCAGCAAGCATCTCACCTTTTTTGTAAACAGTCAGCTTTCCTTTGACCGGATGGTTTTCGTAATCTACTTCAATCACCACATCCCCGCTGACAGAATCCATCTGGTATGCCGTATTGGAATCCACTGCGATCTCCACGTAATTCTGGTTTAAGGTATAGCCATCCGGGGCTGTCACTTCCTCGATCCGGTAATGTCCGATGCTTAAATTGTTCGGAAGGATCAGATAACCCTGGCTGTCTGTGAAATAGGATTTGTGGGTAACAGTGGTCGGGTAAGTCGTTACCTGTTCCACATATTTCTCATGGTCCAGGTCATAAATCTTAAATTCTGTACCTGCCACAAGCACCGGTCTCTTTGTTTCATCGTCTTTCTTCACGATCTTTAACTTTGCTTTAAATTCATCATCCAGAAGGATCCGCCAGATCTGCGGCTCATCCGGATGGTTTTCACTGATGGTAACAAGAAAGTCATCCACCGGCTTATAATTGTGCGGGGTTGTTGTTTCCTTCACAAGGTAAGTACCATACGGAAGCGGGATGCTGCAGGCATAGCCTCTGGCATCGGTAAACATCTCTGTTTTTCCATCTGCGGTCAGTACTACCGGCTTGGCAGAAGCAAAATCGTAACTGCCGTCCGGATTGGTCTTAAGGCTGCTCTTTAAGTAAGCAGTAAATCCGGCACCTTTTAACAGGTCTGCGTCTGTCTTTCCATTGTTCGCCGCTTTAATCACCTGGAACGGCTGTTTCATGACCTGTTCCGAAGATTCCGTACTGCGCTCCACAGTTTTTACAAGGTCTCCCTCATAACTGCATTCCAGGTCATACTCACCCTCGTCGATCAGGTATCCAATCGGCGGTGTGATCTCTTTCACATAGTATTTTCCAAGGTACAGGTCTACTACAGAAGCATCACCCTTTTTATCAACCGTCATGGTTGCCACCTGGCTTCCTGCTTTATAGAGGATGCCGGTTTTTCCATCCGGATGGATGATGTTTTCTCTTGCATACACTCCATAAACAGCGCCTTCAAAGGCGGCGTCTCCCTGGGTGTTTCTTCCGGTCTCTTTATCTTTCTTGACCAGATGGATCGTCGCATTGACACGTTCATTCTCAAACGTATGAGTAAATGCGACAGATGCCTGTTTATCGTTGGTGTACTGAAATCTGAAAGAGAATACATCCTCACTGTTACGGTAGTAGTTCACAGGTGCCTGCAGCTCTTTCACATAATAGCTGTGGTTGATCGGCAGGTCTGCCTGATATACAGCGTTTCCATCGGTTCCGGTTGTTGCTTTTTCAATCAGGGTATCTTTTCTCACTACCACATTCCCGGATACGTCAGCGATATCCTCTGCCGCATACAGTCCGTAAATTCCTCCGGACAGCGGGTTCTTTGTGGTATCGTCCTGTTTCACCACAGATACGCTTGCCTTCTGGCGGTCATTAGCAAAGGTCACATTTCCTACTGCCACTTCCACATTCTGTCCTGCATAGCTTAAGGTGATGGTTTTGGATTCCCCTTTGCACACATAATCTGCCGGGGCTTTCGTTTCTGTTACAACGTAAGTGCCAAGATGCAGGTTCTTAAGGGTTGCACTGCCATCCTCACCGGTGGTCAGCCCCTCTTTTACCAGGGCACCCTTTTGGAAAATAACCCTTCCATCTGCCGCTTTGATATCCGCTCCGGCATACACATTATAAACAGCGCCTTTCAATCTCTGTTTTGTGTACTGGAACACCACGCCGGAATCTGTGACAGAAGCACCGGTCAGCACTTCCCCTTCCTTATAAACGGTCAGGTCTGCAAACTGTTCCTTATCAGTTACGTCTTTCTTTGTAGTCCCGCCGATGACCAGGTTGATCCCATAGGCTTTGGTATCCAGCACATAGCCGTTCGGTACGGAAATCTCTTTCAGGTACACGGTATTCTGTGTCTTTTCAATGGTGATACTGGATGCACCATTGGCATCGGTTGCAGGCATCTTTGCGATCAGGTTTTTTCCTGCTTCATCACTGTAAATGCCATACACCGCACCAGCTACCTTTGCATTGCTTCCGGCATCCTTTTTCACGATCTCAATCTTTGCCATCTTCACCCATTCCACACTGAAATCCACATACTTCTCATCTGTGACACCTTCTCCAAATACCAGTGCCAGATCCTGAGTGGATGACCCTGTGGTGATCTTATAAGCGGAATAATCCTTGGTAATGCTTCCTTTCATGGTCACTGCCCAAGAGCCGCTTACATCTTCCGCCTGTGTCAGCGGTGCGGAAAGATAGAACTTTGTGCCGCCGGATACTTCTACGCTTGCCCCTGCCGCACTGGTCTTTCCGGTTGAAACGTTGTGGAATTTCACGCCGGATGGAAGCTTCATCGTAATGGTCTGAAGCGCATCTGCCTTAAAAGTGATCTCTTCCGTTCTCTGGGAATTGCCGTCAATATAGGCTTTTACCTTCGCATTGGAAAAGGACATCGCCACGTCCGGGATCTCCGGCTGGCTCACACAGTAGTTATAGAGTTCCATGGCCAGCGCCTGTCCGGTGGAGTTGGTGCCGGAAAAGGCATCACTGCTTCCATTTGCATAAGCGGCTGCCAGATGGGTAATGATAAAACGCTTTCCGGTAGAGAAATCCGGATGCTTTTCTGCGAAAAATCCTTCATCCCCGCTGGCTTTTGTACCGTAATAGCAGACTTTCGCTAAAGTCTTTCCGTCACTGAGCTTTGTGATCGTATAAGTTCCATCCCCCGGCCCCGGCTTGGATGGCTGTACGCAATAGGCAGTAGCAGTAACATCACCAAACTTAACGGTATAAGGTGCGGTCAGGTAAGAACCCAGACCATAATCTGCATAATAGTAATATGCCCCTCTGGTTACACTGACGGAGGTCGTGGATCTGGCACTTGCAAACAGTGCCTGTGCCTGAAACTGTACCGTCTCGCCTTCTTCCAGGCTCAGCATATCAATTCCCTGTTCTTCGCCCTGTTCCAGTACATCAGATACGGAAAGCCCGGTCTCCGGGTCAACGGTTTCCTGCCCTTCGCTTTCCTCCAGTGCTGCATCCAGTTCCTCTTCCGGAAGAACTTCGGTGCTTTCTACTATTTCCGTTTCTGGTTCAGCCTCTGTGACTGGTTCTGTGGCAGCTTCCGTCTCCATGGAAGTTTCTGTTGTTTCACTCTCTTCTGCAGATAACGTCTGCGAGTCTGCCTCATCATCATCTGCCGCTTCCTCTGTACCGCTGGAACCGGCATCTTCGCCGCCTCCTTCTGAAGCAGCCTGCACTTCTGTTTCCGCCTCTTTAACGATCAGGTTTCTGCTGATCTGGTACTTCGGATGTGCCTCATTGACCGGCTCCACGTAGTAGACGGCTTTATAACTGTCTGCGTGGTCTAAAGCAAAATCCTTTCCCTCTTCATTCTTAGCTTCCTCAAAAGTGACTTTTACTTTTTTGTCATCTTTGATCTCCAGCCCGGTAAAATCACAGGTGACATCAAATTCACTGCCAACGGTAATTTCATAATCTTTGGCTTTTACCACTTCATCTTCGTCCAGCAGATCCTTGACCTCTTCATAAAGGGGCGGCTTTTCTTCCGCTTTGGGTTCTGCCGCATACGCTGTCATGGGCGATAACACCGTGGATAACAGCGTCAGCCCTGCCAGAAATCCGGATACAAGTCTCCTTAAATGTCCTGTTCTTCTCATAGATCATGTCCTCTCTTTCATTTTTATATGAAAACAGACAGCCTTTTAGCTGCCTGGTTCCTAACTACCGCTGTGGGAAATGCAGGTTAAACTGTGCTTTTCCCTCACTGTCAACTACCATTTCTACGGTAGCTTCATAACTTTTCCCGGTTCTTTTCGATACCAGGTCTTTGTAATGGACTTTGCCTTTCTTCAGGAATTTTTTTGCCGTTGCTTTATCCATCTTCTTCCCCTGGCTTGCAAGGAAATGGTCATCCTTCCACAAAGAAAAGCGGCATTCCTGCCCGGTGCAGTAATAATTCTTCTTCCCTTCCCGGACATCACTTCCACAGACCGGGCATTTCCCGATTACTTCTCCCCTGGCGGTTCCCGGAAAACGGCTGCTTTCCTCCTCTGAAATCGAATGGTAACGGGAAATCAATCCTCCCATCATATCCGTGATCCCATTTAAGAAATGCTCTGCCGTCTCTGTCCCCTGTGCGATATGGTTTAATGCCATCTCCCACTCTGCTGTCATCTTCGGGGACTTGATCTCATCCGGAAGGACTGTGACCAGTACATTCCCCGCATCTGTCGGCACCAGATTCTTCTTTTCCCTTTTTACAAAGCCGGACTGGATCAGTTTTTCAATGATCCCGGCTCTCGTTGCCGGTGTACCAAGCCCCTTCTTTTCCGTATCCTCTGTCAGTTCTTCATTGCCTGCCCGCTCCATCGCCGCCAGAAGCGTGTCTTCCGTATACTGGCGGGGCGGCTGGGTAAAGTTTTCTGAAACAGAAGTGCTGCACGGACCGATATTCCTTCCAAGGTAAAGGTCATATTCCGCTTCCTGTTCCGGTTCCCTGACACCTAAAAACTGTTTCAGTTTCTTCTCTATCGCCTGGAACCCTTCCTGTTTTGTCTTCCTTGCATTGAAATAGAACGTATGGAAGTTGCAGGTCAGCTGGCACTTATGGGTCTCATAAATATAGGGATCCGCCGTTGCAGTGAGTACCCTGGCACTGATCAGATACAGGATGTTCCTCTCCTTCTCTTTCAGCTTCTGAAGATCTGCTTTCTCCACTTCCGAAGTGGGGATAATTGCATGATGGTCTGATACCTTTTTAGAGTTCAGTACTTTAGAAATATCCGGTTCATACGCAATACCCTCCGCAAAAGGCATCCTGGATAACAGCAACTGAATAAGCTGTTTCGTACTGTTCCCCATCTCATCTGTCAGATACTGGCTGTCTGTCCTGGGATACGTCACCAGCTTCTTTTCATACATCTCCTGAACAGAATCCAACGTCTGCTGTGCCGTGTAACCAAAGATACGGTTGGCATCCCTCTGGAGAGAAGTCAGGTCATACAGTTTCGGTGCCCGCACGGTTTTCGTCTGCACATCTTCTTTCTCCACCTGGCACATGCGTTCGCTGCAGTCGGCAGCCACCTGATCCGCTTCTTCCTTTTTCTGGAAATGCTCAGAGACAGCATCAAACTCCCCGAATGTTAAGTGGGCTACATAGTATTTTTCTTTTACAAACTCCTTCACCTTCTGGTTCCTGTCCACGATCATGGCAAGGGTCGGGGTCTGCACCCTGCCCACTTTCAGGTTCTGGTTGTAAAGGACGGAAAAAAGACGGCTCGCATTGATCCCTACCAGCCAGTCTGCTTTTGCCCTGCATAAAGCTGACTGATAAAGGTCTTCATAACACGAACCGTCTTTCAACGATGCAAAACCTTCTTTAATTGCACGTTCTTCCATGGATGAAATCCAAAGCCTTTTGACCGGCTTTTTGCATCCTGCCTGCTCATAGACCAGACGGAAGATCAACTCCCCTTCCCTTCCGGCATCTGTGGCACAGATGACCTCATCCACTTCTTTGCTGTTCATCAGTTTCTTTAAAATCTGGAACTGCTTCTTTGTCCCGTCAAGGACTTTCCTTTTCCATTCTTCCGGTATGATCGGGAGGTCTTCATATCTCCATTTTTTGTAACGTTCATCATATTCCGATGCGTCACAAAATGCTACGAGATGCCCGACGCACCACGATATCAGATACTCCTTTCCCTCCACATATCCGTCTTTCCGTTCCCTGGCTCCGACCACCTTTGCCAGAGCCATCGCAACAGACGGCTTTTCTGCTATTACTAACTTCATCTCACTCATCCTTTCTGCTTTCCATATCAATATCGGATTCTACTTCATTCCCCCAGACATCCCATCCGGGCGTCTTCTGCCTGGCAAACAGCTCAATGCGGGGCACATCACCCATCAGCTGCACGATCCTCTCCCTTGCTTCCTGCGGCTTTTTGCTGTGTTCCTCGATGTGGGATACAATCACCTGATGGACTCCGGCAGACTGCCGTTTCGGTGAACCTCTGGTTGCCAGGATACAGAATTCGGCATTGCTCCTTGTCCAGTAACCCATTCCCCAGAACAGGCTGTCCGCTTTCTTATTCTGCTTGATCCAGACAAAAGCAATGGTCTTATACTGGAATCCCCAGGCCTGCAGGACGGAAAGCCCTTCCAGCAGGCACGGGATCGTCACCCACAAAAACAGGGCACAATCCTTTTCTGCCAGCTCCGCCACCGGCAGGGCACGGATCTCATCAATCCCCATTGTGGGGTAATGGCTCTCTGCACTCCGCCCTAATCCTTTTTTGGAATACACACGGTACTGCCACGGCGGATCTGCATAGATAACCGGATATTTTTTCATCTGCATCAAAACACCCCATTATGATTCCTCCTCATCTTCCAGGACTTCCTCTGGATCCTCTTCATCCGGAAGTGTCTCTTCTTCCGCATCATCCGGTTCCGCAGGTTCTTCCGCTTCTTCGGACTCATCATCCTCATATTCATCCTCATCATCGTATTCATGCTTCGGCTTATAGACCTTGAAGTAATATCCGGCACCCAACGCACCGGCAGCTGCCAGCCCGATCAAAAGATAGGAACCAACCGGGGATTTATCCTCCGGCATCTGCACTTCCTCTGTTTCCTGCTCTTCCTCTTCCGGCTCCTGCGTCGGCTCCGGTTCCTCTGTTTCCGGTTCTGCATACACAGTATCTACCTCCGGAAGCGTTACCGTATCGGAAAGTGTGAAGTTCATCAGGTCTTTTTCACTGACTTCCGTCAGGAAATACACATTGTCCTGCGACCTGGAATTATCAATGACCAGATAAAACACCTTGCCGCTTTTGGTGGAAATGGTGTAAAACTCTTTCGTCCCTTCCGTTGCTGTCTGTGTAATGTTTTCTGCATCTTCCCCGGATGCTGCCAGTTCTTCTTCAATCCCCGTCACAGTACGGTCATCCACGGTTCCCCTTGCCTCCGTCGGTTCCGATGCCTGTGCGTCCTGCGGAAGCGGGGATGTGGCCGTTTCTTCCGTTGTGGCAGCACTGCCAGTGGTACTCATATCGCTGTTCGCTGTACTTTGCTGTTGTGCCTGACGTACCGCCCATTCATAATACGGGTTCTGGAGAGTGTACTTATCGGAAGTATTCCCGGCACCATCCGTCACTGTGATCTCGATCTGCTTTGTGGTAAAATCTTTCTGTGTAAGCTGGACCTTCAGTTTTCCATCCGAAAGTTCCGTATAGGTAGTACCGTTGACAGTTACCGCAGAGATCCCGGATACCGCATCATTTCCCTGGATGGTCAGCACACCATCCGTAAGGGAGGCAGAAAGCGTTGGTTTTTCCGTATCATAACAGCGGATGGAACGGTTCTGTTCATACACCGTCCCTTCTGCATCCGTCACCCGCACATAGATTGTCTGGTTTCCGTTGATGGTAATGCTTCTGGACTCCGTAACGTCCTGCCAGCTCCCATCTTTCCCAGTCTTTGCTTCGATTTTTGCGACTTTAAAGCCTTCCCCCATCTGGCTGGCATCTACAGTAATGGAAACAGAAGTATCTCCCTGTTTCCACCCGTCCGGCTTTTCAATGGCGATGGCAGGGTTTGTGCTCTCCGCCGCATAAATGCTCCGGGCAGAAAAAAACGGGGTTGCCATACATAAAAATGTGGTAACTGCAAAAACGCCTCTTTTTACGTTACTGCCCCATTTCCTGTGCCTGCCCGGTGCCCTCTGTTCTTTCATTTTCTCTAAATTCATCATCAGCTCTTGTTTCCTCCTTCTGGAATCCTGCCAGTGTCGGCAGTTCCGTTTTCATTCTCTCCCGGAACGCATTCAGTTCCGGTATGGTCATATCCATGCCACGGATGATCCGCACGATTTCCAAGTTCTCCGCTTCTGTCTTTGCCGCTTCCGCAGCCTTAAACCGCTTCAGGTCTGCTTCATACCGTGCCCTGGATGCCTCCATTTTTTCCTTTGCCTTTTCATAATCGGCAACTGCTTTTTCAAGGCTCTTCATACTGCTCCTTTCCGGGCGGCATGACCACCGCCCTTTTTTACCATCTTCCAAATCCATAAAAATGGCTCTGCCAGTAGGATGAATAAATGGATGTGTACTGTACCGGATGCCCGCAGTGGATCATCTGCCCGCCGCCTACATAGATACCGATATGCGTTACCGGCACACCTGCATTATAGGTTCCGGTAAAGAAGATCAAATCTCCCGGCTGGACATCGGACTCTGATACCGGTGTACAGATATCATAAAGCCCCTGGGCAGTCAGCCTTCCGGTATTCCTTACCCCTGAATTGGTCAGGCAGTAGCTTACAAAACCGGAACAGTCAAACCCGCTTGGGGAATATCCGCCCCATACATACGGGGTTCCCAGATATCTGGCTGCTTCCTGCAGTAGCCTCTGTGCTGCTTCACTGGTGTACTCATTTCCACCAAAAATGGTTCCTTCCCCTGTTTCCAGATAGAAGATCGGGTTCATGCGTTCCCCGTTTTTGAGAAGTTCCATGTGGAGATGGCTTCCTGTGGAATTGCCGGTATTTCCTGCAAGCCCTATCACATCCCCCTTGGTAATGGCAGCCCCTGCAAAAACACTTCTGCTTTTCAGATGTGCATACCGCAGTTCATAGCCTTTGCTGTCTTTGATCACCACATAATTGCCATAGCTGTCATTATAGGCAGAAGTTGTTACCGTACCGGTCAGCCCTGCCAGTACCTCCGTACCTTCCGGCACTCCGATATCCACTCCATTGTGGAGCTGGTTTGCACCGGAGATTGGATGGATCCGGTATCCGTAATAGCTGCTTACGTTGTAATACCAGTTGAAATCAAATGGTGTCCCGAACATCTGCAGGTTGCCCTTTGTTTCGTTATAGGCGGCAAACAGTTCCCTCTGGAAAATCCCCAGACGGCTCTGGCAGATGCCTGTCAGGCTGCCGGAATTTAACGTCACATTCAAAACATCCACATCCCTGGTACGTGTCACTTCCACCTCCCGGCTTCCGTTATCATCCGCAAGGAAACACTCCCAGGTCTGATGCCCATGTGCGGATGCCGCCGAATGGCTGTCATAATACACATCAAACTGGACACCGTAACGGGCAAATGCCCCGGTATCTTCTACCGTGTATTCCACACCATTCATGACCACCTTTGTCCCCATTGGAACAAACGGGTTGGACGCATCTACCGCAAGGGTATGGTTCGCTGTCGGGTACACCCCGGATGCCGTCGGTCCTCCTGACCATATGCCACAGCAGATCGGGCAGTTGCAGTAACCGCTCGTCACAACATTTCCAAGGGATTCCCCTACCCGGACCGTCGTTGTCTCTGTCACAGTCTCATTCACAACTTCTGTCTCCAGCTGGTACTGGAGTGCAAACAGCCTGTCCAGTTCCGGCTTGACCTGCTCAAAGGTAAATTCTTCATACTTGGCAGACAGGTAGCTGATCAAAACAAACGGGTCATGCTCAATCGGTCCGATATTGTACCGGTATTCGTCATGTCCCGGCTCTTCCGATTCCATCTGGTTGATCCTCTCCTGGAGGTTTGTTTCCAGCTGTGTGTAGTAAAGATCTGCCTGCCGGATTGCCTCATCCGAAGAGATATAACTGGTTCCGGTGTAATTGATCAGGCTCTGCATAAATGCCGAGGAACAGGACGTTACACTGGTCATGATGAGGAACATCATCCCGATCAGGGCAGCGATGCTGATATATACCTTCCGGTGTTCCTTGAAAAAGTTGGTAACTTTGCCGCCGATCTTCTTGATATAGTCAATCGTGCCGACCGCTGCAGTCCCCATTGCCTGCTCACTCTGTTTTGCTTTGGAATATTCCTTTTTGATCCGTTGTTTCTGGATCAGCTTCTTCAAATAAGACCGTTCCTGGTTTATGGAAGATTCTGCCGCAGCCTGCGCTGTTTTCTTTGCCTGATAAGCACTTGACCGGCTTTTTCTCCGGTTCCGCCTTCTGGCACTTCTCTGTTCCAGATGGTAAAGCCCCTCTGAACCTTCTGCTAAACTGTTTGCGCCTTCCACCGCCGCATTGCCATCATCATTTTTTCTGACCTGGCGATGGACAGATACTGCCACAGCGGTGCCTGCCTTTTTGACAAGGGAAGTATCTTTCGGGCTTTCCCCTTCAAATTTCAGCCGGCTTTTCTTTTTCGCCCCTGCACTTTCTGCATTTTCCTGATAGACCTTTTCTTTCATGGAATGCTTCTTTGGTGCGTTCTTCCTTTCTGCCTCCGTGTGAGCCATCTTCTGGTTCCGTTTCTTCTGGGCATCATGGCGGAAATTTACCCCGTCCGCATCCATCCGGTTCAGTTTAGCTGAAGAATTACCATCCCTGACTGCCTCCGCCGTCTCCTCATAGGCAAACTTCAGCCTCTGCTTCTGCCCCGGCTTTTTACTTCCTCCGTTCTGTTTCTTCCTCGCATCTCCCCTTGACTGGGCAAGGTCTGTATGCTTCTCCTGAAGTTTCCCACTGCCGTTTTTCTTCTCTTCCAGTGACAGTTTGGAACTGCCCTCTGCCTGTTCCCGGATCATTTTCCGGGATTTTGCTTTGTCTACTGTCTGTGCCTTTGCCGGTGCATCCCTGGAGTTCTGCACAGAATGCCTGACCGGATCCGTACTGTCCTCTCTCGTCCCTCTCCGGTTGGAAAGATCCATCCCTTTTCCGGTATCCTTTTTTGACATCTGCACATCCCGGGTACGGCTGCTGACACGAACAGTGGATTTATCTGCCAGGTTTTCTTCCACTAAACCGTCCTTTGTCATCTTCTGGACAGTTTTCTCCCTGGCTTTCATTCTCTGTTCTGCCATCTGTTACCTCCTTCATTTTTTTCCTGCATGCACGATACAGGTAAGAACCAGACCACATACCATACCTGCTGTAAATGTCAGAAAATATGCTAATACATGCATCGTTTTTCCTCCTATGCCTGATCTCCCGTCTCTTCCGGACGGGTGGTTAATAGCTGATACAGTTTGTTCTTCGGGAACCTGTCCACAAACGGGATGATGACATTTCCATAGAACAAAAGTCCCTCACCTTCATTGCTGTTCGTCACATAGGACAGCTGGGTCGGTGAAATGTTCAGCTGCTTTGCCAGGATCTGCCGGTCACCGGATGCCTGGTTGAGCATGTAAATGAAATCCGAGTTCTCAAAAATGTTCTCAATCTCACGGCTTGCCAGAAGATCCTTGATATTCTGGGTGATACCGGTCGGGATACCTCCCCATTTACGGAACCTCTTCCAGATCTCCACACTGTAGGCTGCCGTCTGCTCTTCCTTTAAAAGCAGATGGAATTCATCAACATAGTACCGGGTCGATTTATGGGCGGAACGGTTGACCGTTACCCTGTTCCAAACCTGGTCCTGGACGATGAGCATCCCGATCTTTTTCAGCTGTTTTCCCAACTCCTTAATGTCAAAGCAGATGATCCGGCTATTGATATCCACGTTTGTCCGGTGGTTGAACACATTCAATGAACCGGTAACGTAAATTTCCAGTGCGGTTGCCAGCCGCTGTGCCTCCGGTTCATCCTGCCCCCGGAGCAGGTCATACAGATCCTGAAGGATCGGCATCTTCTCCGGCACCGGATCGGAAAGATATTCCTGATACACAAGACGCACACACCGGTCAATGATGGTCTTTTCCACCGGTTCCAGACCGTTCTTTCCTCCCACGATCAGCTCACAAAGAGACAAAATAAAATCCGATTTCAGAGATAAAGGATTATCCTCCTCGGAATAGTTAAGGTTTAAGTCCATCGGGTTGATATACTGGGTCGATACCGGTGAGATACGGACTACCTGCCCATGCAGTGCCTGCACCAGCGGGTAATACTCTGCTTCCGGGTCGCAGATGATAATGTCATCTTCCGTAATGAGGAAGCAGTTGGTAATCTCCCTTTTTGCTGAGAAGGATTTACCGGAACCCGGTGTACCTAAGATCAGCCCGTTTGGGTTTTTAAGCCGCTTCCGGTCCACCATGATCATGTTGTTGGACAACGCATTCAGACCATAATAAAGGGCTTCCCCTTCCTGGAACAGTTCCTGTGTCGTAAATGGCACAAAGATCGCTGTTGCCGAGGTGGTAAGCCCACGCTGGATCTCGATTCTGTTTACTCCCAGTGGGATACAGGACATCAGCCCCGCTTCCTGCTGGTAATCCAAAGGACGCAGGGAACAGTTATACTTCTGTGCGATGCCCTGCACCTGGAAAATGTTGTTGTCCAGTTTCTGCCTTTTCTTTGCCGTATTCATCACAAGGACAGTGACAAGGAACATCCTCTCATTCCTGGACTGCAGGTCTTCCAGAAGGTTCTTCGCTTCTTCCCCATAGGTCACAAGGTCAGATGGCAGCACATCCATGTCATAGCCGGAACGCACCGCCCGCTTCTGCTCTTCAATCTTCATCTTGTCCAGGTCAGAGATTTTACTCTTGATCATCTTGATGGCAGAGGTCTGGTCAATAGACTGGATATGGATATTCACATTGATGCTCTCATCCACATCCAGAAAATCTGCCAGCATACGGTCAGTCAGTTCCGGTGCGAGGATCTGCAGGTAGCTGACGCTTCCCAGTGTTTTTCCCATCATAAAAGAGGAATTCTTTGAGAAATTAAAGGATGTCGGTGCGATAAAATCCTTTGTCTTAAGTCCCGTCTGTGGAAGCATCTTGTAATTGAACCGGAACGGCTCGATCCGGTCCTGATTGAACACATGGTACATGATCTCAAGACGCTCCACCCCGTTCAATGGATGAGCCTGTGCCCCAAGCACTTTAAAGTTGTTGAGGATATCCGCCTCAATCCGCTCAAGCCTCGGTCTTGCCACCTTTAAACTCTCCGCTTCAATCCCGAACGTAATATACTTTGATTTCACCAGACCGTTATTCCCTTTGGAAAGCTGGTTCTTTAACATCGTCCGGTATTCTTCCCGGATCTCGTTGAAATCATCATTCTGGTCCGGGATATCAATGCTCTTTTCAAACTCTGCCACATCCACCTGCTGGTTGATAAAAGACAGCTGCACACTGATGGACGAGTCAAAGTAATTCAGGAAATCACAGTAGTTTTCAAAGATCGTGGTCTTATCCTCATTCAGGGCAAGCTGGTAATTGATATCGTAAAACTGTACGGTTTTGGAAAAAAAGTTTTTCGATACCTGGCAGATGCCATCCGCAAACATCCGCTGATAAGGGATGCTCTGCTGGGCAGTATGGGGAATGTTCTTCTGCCGTTTCCTTTCTTTCTCCTGTTTTTTCCTAAGCTTTTCCTTTTCCCTTTCCTTTTTGTCGTTTCTTTTTCTTCTTTCCTGACGGTTTTTTCTTGCCGCCGCTTCCAGGCACTGCTGCTGTGCCTGTTTCTTCTTTTTTGCCATCCGGCACGCCCTCCTTCTTTACGAGGGAATCCACCGCCTGATAGAAGTTCTCCGTCTTGTACGGACGTTTCGCCGGACAGATGAATTTCTGGCGGATGATATTTCCCATCACTTTTTCAAAAGGGAGACCGTCTTTTTCATACATTGCCATAAAGAAAAATGGCAGCATGACAGTTACCATAAGGATCGCTGACACACTGGAACCAAGGGGTTTCTTTGCCAGCAGGTATAACGGGACTCCCACTACTGCGGCAAGCGAAAAAAAGATCAGCTGCCGCTTTGTCAGGTTCAATGCTACTTTTGTCTTGACCTTGGTAAGGTCTTTTGGTACTGGTACATACGCCATAGGTAGTACTCCTTTCTTTTCCTGCCCATCAGTGGGCATTGAATATTGATTTACTGAGGCTTCCGGTCTTAAACAGTGAAAATGCCAGTACGACCGTATATGCCGCCACTGAAAACATTGCCCCATGCAGGTTCGTGGATATGGTCATCGCATTGACCAATACGGAATAAATACCGACACAGACCAGCATGAAGAATCCCTGAAATGCCAGGGCGAACAAGCCTTTCAGATAGTTGTTCCCGATATTGCCCCATTCCTTATTGGTCATGGTGGCAAACGGGATCGGTGCCACGGAAGTATAAAGGTAGATCTCAATCATCCTGCCATACATGATCACCGTGATAATCACGGAGAGGATGCTCATGGTAAGGCTGATGAGAAGTGTTTCCATTGCCAGCAAAAACAGTTCCCCGATCTCCATTTCTTCCAAAGATTCCGTCAGGGTAGCAATGGCGGCAGAAGCATCCACCGCCGTACTTCCGGAGATCACACCGGCTGCACCGTTTACGATGTGCTGCCCCACATCGAATACCGCCATTGTGATATTAAATGTGTTCGTCACAAGGTAAATCGCCACATATGCCTTAAAGATCCAGAGAAAAATGTTGTAAGTTTCGAACTCATGGAAGTTATTCTTCTGTGTGACCATCGTGATCAGCTCATAACAAAGCACGAACGTAATGATCAGACCGGCGATGGGCACGATCACCGTCTGAGACAGGTTTTGAATGAGGTTAAAAACCCCTGTGTTCCATCCCTGCGGTGTCTGCCCTACCTGACTGGCAATCGTTCCCACCTTATCATTGACCTCCACGAACATCCCTTCCAGACCATTCTGGATCATCCCGATGAGGATCTCCTTGATGGCTTCCGTGATTCGTTCGATAATGGTGTTCATCCATTACCCCATTAACCGAACAGCGTTGCCAGCTGGGGAATCAGGGTAGTTCCCAGCAGCATGATTCCAGCTCCTGCCATGAGCTGTTTGATTCCCTGGCTCTTTGCGCCGGGGTTGTCATTCCCATAACCTTCCAGAAGGTTGATGACACCCCATACGCCAAGGCCCGCCCCGATTGCTACGACCAGGGTCTTCAGAGTAGTAATTGCACTGGTAAAAAATGCCATATAAATCACCAAAACTAACTTTGCCGGGTGTAACCGGGAATGAAAAACGCCGGTAACAATACCGGCGCACCCTGTTAGTTATTCCTTTCCTCATTATTTTCCTGCTCATTCCCGTCTTCTGAAAGATCCATTTCCATCACTTCCACCTCATCATCAGGTTTCGGTGAGTACTTCGGATCCAGTTCCTTTTCCACCTTAAACCGGTTCTTCTCACTGTAATCCGCAAGGAGCCGGTAATTGGGGTGTTTGGTTATATCGTATTTGTCCGAATAGAACGGACGGACACCACGTATCTGCAGGATGCATTTCCCGCCGTCCATGACTGCGATCTCATCCTCCGTCATCAGCTGTTTCCCGGTTTTCTGGTAATTCAGCCCGAATGACTTCTGGTTGCTGCGTGTTTCCGAGGTGTTATAAAGGTCAATCGTCTCCTTCCCCAGAAGCTCACTCATCTCTTTCAGGGTGGTCTTTTCCTTGCCCCCAAGGAACAACATCGTGTCACAATTCCCCAGAATTGTGTCCGCACTATCCTTGTACATTGCCTTCAGCTGGCTCTGCGACTGCAAAATAATAGAAGCAGAGATTTCCCTGCTTCGGATGGTGGCAATCAACTTATCAAACTGTGGAATCTGCCCGATGTTGGCAAACTCATCGCAGATGACCCGCACATGGACCGGCAGCCTGCCGCCATATTGATCATCTGCCTTATCACAGAGCAGATTGAAAAGCTGGGACTGCAGCATGGCGATCACAAAGTTAAAGGTAGTATCTGTATCTGACATAATCAGAAACAGTGCCGTCTTTCGGTCTCCCACCTTATCCAGTTCCATCTCATCATAGCTCATGATCTCCCGAAGCTCGGCAATATCAAACGGAGCCAGTCTGGCACCACAGCTGATCAGGATGGATTTAGCTGTCTTACCTGCCGCCAGCTTGTATTTCTTATACTGGCGTACCGCAAAGTGTTCCGGATTCCTTTTTTCCAGATCCTCAAACAGCATATCCACTGGATTTTTGTAATTCTCGTCATCCTCCCTGGTCTCGCTTTCATTCAGAAGGTCGATCAGGGTGTTCATATTCTTCTCATCCTCGTCTCCTTCATACCAGATCAGAGCAATCAGTGCCGTATACAGCAGTTTTTCTGCTTTGACCCAGAAATCTTCGGTTGCCTTTTCCCCTTCTCCCTTGGTGTTGGCAATGATAACCGTCACCAGTTTCAGGATATCCTTTTCAGATTTTAAGTAGGCAAACGGATTGTAGTGGAGCGATTTGGAAAAGTTTATAGTATTTAAGACCTTAATCACATAAGGCTCATGCACCACCTTCCCGGATTTATCTTTCACAACATTTCCATGCTTGTCTCTCTTTGGCGGTCCTTTGGCTAACATCTTCCCGCATTCTTCGATCAGTGTTCCCTTCGGGTCTGTGATGACCATGGAACAGTTCATCATCATAATAGAGACCTTTACGAAAAACCTTGTTTTTCCACTACCGGAACCGCCGATGACGCAGATGTTTTTATTTCTGGCAAACTTTGGGTTCTTCGGACGGCTCTCCATGGTAATGGATTCTGTTGCCGTCAGCGGAATGTTCATCCAGAAATCATCTGCCATAAATGGTTTGATGTCTTCCGCTGTTCCCCACCTGGCTGAACCATACTCCACTCCTTTTCGGAGTTTTTTTGCATCTGCCTGTTTTTGCCAGACCAGTATCTTCACAACTGCCGCAATCCCGGCCCCCACCAGAAGATCCACGTAGTAAAGACTTGGCAGGAACCCGGTCAGGATCCGATCAGCGTGCTCCATGGCATATAAAAGTTTGTTCCCCATATCTACCCCGGGGCTTGCCCGATACAAACAGGATGCCCTGTCTGCAAACAAAAAGATGAAAAGATATGGAACATTGGTCAGAACAAGCTTTTTCATATCCAAAGCGGACAGCGTAACTCTGGCTTTTGCTTTCAGCTTGTTGGTCAGACCCCCTATTGTGAGTTTTCTCACCGGGATACCTCCTGATGCTTATTCCTGGCTTTGCCCTTCGTCTTCCCTGCAACGATACTCCTGTATGCTGCCAGACGTTTGTGGATGGAAGGGCGGTTCGCCTTCTGGATCTCTTTCTGGGAAAATTCACGGAAAGCTGCGGTGATCGCATCCTGGTCACGTCCCTTAAAGAACACCATATAAACCGGCGGATCTTTGGTCTTATCCTTTTTCAGGGCATAATTGATCCCGTATTTTCTGGCATACCGTTCAAAAGACTTGATGTTCTTGGGTGTGATCTCAATATTCGTCATCCCGGCATTCTGCTTTGCCAGCTCCCTCACCGTGATTTTCCCCTGTTTCGGCTGATTTTTCTGTGCTTTTTTCTCAGCACTTTTCTGTTTCTGATGCCGCAGGTATGCGGCAATCACTTTTTTCAGCACATCTGCCGTCATTTTTGTGGTACGCACACAAAAAGTCACCGTTTTCTGTGTTACTTCTTCCTGCATGAATTTCCCTCCTTTCAGCGTATTACGTGCTGTCCCAACCTAAGACCATTGGTATCACCCCTTTCATCAAAAAAGAACCGATCAGACTCTGATCAGACTCTGCATCCGACCGAGCTTTTCCGTTCCTTCTTCCCTTCTTTTGTCTGCCCCGCCACAATAGACAGGCACACACATCTCCAATATTCTGCTGTAAATCCGCTTATGGGCTACATCCAGCGATTCATCTTTCATATCATTCAACCCGAGATTTGTTGTGATGATGAGAGGCTTCATTTTACAGTACCTGCTGTCAATCACGTTATAGATCTGCTCCAGGGCAAACTCTGAATTACGTTCTATCCCCAGATCATCAATAATCAGAAGCGGGTAATCCACCAGATTCTGCACAATCTGGTTTTTATCTGCCTGATAGTTTGTCATTTCATTCAGGATACGTGAGAAGTTCGTCATCATCACCCGCTCCCCCTGTTCCAGAAGGGCATTGGCAATACACCCGGCAAAAAAACTCTTCCCAGTCCCCACCGGACCCATCAGGAGAAGCCCTACATTTTCTTTTTTCATCTTCTCCCAGTTTTTTGCATACTGCCTGGCAATGAGCATCTTATCATTTGACCCATTATCATTTTCAAATCGCCATTCCCAGAACCTCCGGTCTCTAAGTCCTACCGATTTTCTCTGGTAAAGCTCCCTCTGGGCTTCTTCCCTGCGGAGCTGCTCTTCTTTTTCTTTTCTTGCCTGAGCCTCGCAGTCACACAGGCAGCCCACTACACGGTCCCTTCCCATAAAATTGATCCTCAGCTGTTTCCGTTTCCCGCATACACCACACCGGAGGCATCCGTCTTCCCCAAGAAAATCAGCCACATTCCTGCTATCTGTCATAGACTCTCTCCTTCCTCAAAGTCATATCTTCCAGAACCGGTTTTCAGTTCTTCCCTTCCTGCCCAGAGAAGAATCGTTGCGAAATGATCCTGATAGGTTTTTCCAGTGGATTTCATATAAGCAGAAAGCTGGTCAATCATCCTCTGGAAGTCATACGGATACAGTTTCCGCAGCTCCCGGTTTTCTTCCACGGAAAGCCGGACATTTCCAAACCGTCCGTACAGACAGGTGCTTTCCTTTTCCGAAGAGCGGCTCTTACTCCTGTCAGTATCATTCTTATCAGTCTTATTTATATCAGTATTATTTGTGGCAAAATTCTTGCACTCCGGACTTCCATTTTTTTGCGTTCCGGACAGCAAGTTTTTTGCATTCCGGACTGCCAGATTCTTGCGTTCCGGACAGCAAATTTCTTGCGTTCCAGAAGGATAATAAACTGCCGGTTTTGCCCGGATGCGTTTTACGAAGTTCTTCACATATATCACCGATGGACGGTTGCAGCCCTGTCGATACCGTTCGATCAGACCGATGCCATGTACACTGTCAAGCTCCCTGAGAAGCTTTGTGACCGTTGTGTGTGACATGTTCAGCACTTCCTGAAGTTCAGCTACCGTGTAGATGATATACACATAACCGTCAGCATCCACCCAGCCATTTTTCTTTGAAAGGTTGATTCTGTCCAGCAGGATACCATACAGAAGCTTTGCATCCGTGGACAGACCTTCAAATTCCTTTTCTGTAAACAGTGCCTTGGGAATACGGAAAAATGAAAACTGCTCGGATTCTTCTACCCGGAAGTATTCATAATCCATTTTTTCATCCTCATTATTCCATCTCTTTGTTCTTGAACATATTCAGGTACATGTTGAACACACTCACCAGTTCCTTCAGATAGATTCGTCTGGCACCTTTGTTGCAGGCGTGCATATCTTCGATCCATTCCGGGGAATTTCCGCAGATCACAGCCGTTGTCTCTACGACAGCCATAAATCTCTTCATGGATTCCATCTTGTAAACATGGTTGAAATACTGGCGGATTGCCTCAATTCTATCCGGATCATTTTCCAGTAATTCAATGACACCGAAAGCCAGGTCCATACCAAATTCACTGGCATCATCTTCGATTGCCTCATCATCCAGGTTACCGTTCTCATCACAGTAGCATCTGAATTCCATCGGACTTAAATCTTCCGGATTAAACTCGTCCTCTCCCAGATCAATTGGCGGTACACCATCCTCCAGAGGCCCTCCCTCCGGACAGCCTTCCCTTATAATCTCGATGTAGCCTTTTTTCATAAGGTCATCCACAATTTCCCTGGCAGCTGTCACCATCTTGTCCATGATTTCTTCTGCCTCCTCCGGGCCTACCATTGTCATTAAATCATTGATTGTCATCATAGTCTTTTCCTCCTCATTCATCTTTGAAATATCATTTATATAGAAACGGTTCGGTCTGCCATTGTCTTTAACAACCCGAACCATGTTTCCCATACTTTCCAGTTCCGAAACAGCGTAATCTACCCGGTACCTGGTGCTATTCAGATCCCTGATCATTTCACTTTTGGGATAGATCACATACAGTTTCCCTTTCTGGTCAATCCATCTGTTCTGTGCTGCATATCTCAGCCGGTCAAGCATAAGGCTGTATAATACCTTTGCCGTAGTGGATAAAGAGCAATATCTCGCATCCTTAAACAGTGCCTTAGGCACCAGCAGGCACTCTACCGGCATATAATCCTGATTACTCATCATGCTTCCCTCCATTCAGATCGACCATTGCCTCTGTTGAGAAAACAGTCAAATCCAGCATTCCCACAAAAATCTGATAATACAGGGAACAAAGCTCTGCATCTTCCCTTACCAGATACAACCCTTCCAGTTCTTCTGACAGATGCCTCATGGCATACATGGTCTGGCAGAGTTCATGGACTTTTTCATAGTCTTGTTTCTCCACGTTCTTCTCCAGACGGTCAACGAAACGGCTCCAATCTGTAAAGTTGCTGTCCATTACAATCAGGCACTGGAACAGCTCGGTTGCTTCACAGGCAGCCGCCAATACTACATTTTTGATATTGATGGAACCGTTTTCATTTCTCATGTGGTTGATCATGTACTCTTTATTTAACATTACCATTGGCTTATCCTCCTATCGAAATGGCATTTCTTCTTCCATAGATTCCGGGATGTTCAGAAAACCATCCCCTTCCATCGGCTCCGGCATTTTCTCCTGCACTTTTGCACCGGCAAACTCGATACGGTCTGCAAAAAGCTCTGTCGTATATACCTTTTTGCCGGTCTCTTTATTATCGTAACTGCCGGTTACGATTTCACCCTCTACCATTACCTTTGTCCCCTGCACCAGATAATCACGGACAAACTCCGCTTTTTTTGCAAAGGCTTTCACCGGAATGAAACTGACATCGTCTGAGTAATTCCTTCTGACTGCCAGTACAAACTTGGCAATCTTATGAAGACCTTTCTCATTCTGTGTCTCGTTATAGCCCGGATCACGAACCAGTCTTCCGGAAATAATTGCTGTATTCATTACCTCGGATCCTCCTATCCTTTCAGTGTTTTATAGCACAGCCCGATACATGGACCACACTTGGCATAACAACAGTCGTAACATTCATCCTTTTCCAGTTCCTCCTGTGCCATTTCAGCCTCAAACATACTCATAAGCAGTTCATAGGCAGTTTTTAATTCCAGATATTTCTCTTCTGCTTTCTCCATCTTCCTTTTAAATTCCGGAAGCATCTGGCGAAGAACCGGATGGAAATGTTCTTCTTCATCATCCCAGGCACAGGCTGCCATCATGCATCTTGGAAATTTTTCATAACTTCCTGCATAATAAGGGCAATAGGAACAGCCTCTTTCCCGGAACATAGCCGGTGTAATAACCGGAAGCTGCCCTCTGATTTCTTTAGTAATCTGTTTGTTCTTGATTCTCTCTCTCATGTTCGTTCTCCTCCAACTTTTTCTTTATGCAAAAGGGGATTCCCCCTGAATTGCCTGCTTTATCGCACATTTCGCAGCTTTGCTGCTCAATGACCGTTAGCCGTCAAATACAAATCCAAAACAATCTTGGCTTTGTACTTTCCAGCTTTATCGCACAAAAAAAGGCAGGCTTACGAATTTGTTTTTTCGCAAGCCTGCCTCAAATCTACTATTCATTATCTTTTTACTATATACCGGATGGTCACATAGACTGCCCTCACAATATAATATGGGATCATAAGGCTTCCCAATAAACCACCCACAATAACACTCAATGCGATCATTCCAACAGTACCCCCAACATCATAGCCTCTGGGGATTAAAATGATACACATTTTATGTATTCCAAACGGAAGCCCTGCAAGGAACAGGAACATAAATAAATCTGTATTCCCGGTCACTCCCATAATCGTTTTTACCATCCAGAGCCAGAATGCCATAGCTGCCAGTGGTAACAATGCCTTCTTAATCACATCCATGATTGTCATTTTGAACACGCTCCTTATTGTCTGCCCATTCCTCTAACAATTTAAAAATCACATCTTCTATCTGCTCTTTTGTATAACTCTCCGGAAAAAACATCCGGAGCTTCTTTTCCGGCAGCTTCACCTGTAATTTCTCTGTTTTACCCTGGCAACAGATACAATCAATTTCCGAATATGTCAGTAAATGTTCCTTAGAACACTTCTTCATTTCCTGTGCCTGCTTCATGGACGGAACCATTTCATGGTTACCCATATACTGAAGCAATATATCCTGCTCCTCTTTTTTCAAATATGATAATTCGACAGCAGTATTAAACGGGAGCTGTTTATGGTCAGCCATATCCAGAAGAACCGGAAGTAATTCCGTCAGATGGATATACCTGAGAATCTGCCGTGTGCTATCCTCTGAATTTTGGCTGATATCCTCTGCCGCCAACTTCTTGCCAACTTGGCAAGAAGTTAAATCACTTCGTTTGCCCTGGCGTTTCAATGCATCATATTTCATTTTATAGGCAAATGCCTTTTCACTGATCAACAGTTCTTCACGCTGAATGTTTGAATCAACCATAATCACAGTCGATTCATCATCTGTCAAGTCTTTAATAATGACTGGCATGGTTTTCAAGCCAGCAATCTCACACGCCCTCTTACGGCGGTGCCCTGCTATAATTTCATAACCGCCGGTGTCCTTTATTCTCACAATACCAGGCACCAAAACTCCATGCGTCCTCACGCTTTCAGACAACTCAATCATCTTGTCATCATCCAGAACCTTAAACGGATGATTAGAGAAGGAATGCAGATTATCCAGAGCAATCTGTTGGATGCCTGCCTGTTTCTCACTTGTTGTTCCGAATAGGGCATCTAATGACTGTAATGGAATTGGCGTTGATTTCTTTTTACCTGCCATGTTCAAGAACCTCCTCCGTAAAATTCATATATGCTTTCGCAACTTTACCTTTTGGTTCGTATTTAAGAATACTCTGTCCCTCTCTGACCGCTTCTTTCATCCTGACAGAAAATGGAATATAATTGTCAAACACATGAATCTGATTTCCATAGGCATTATGAAGCAATTCCATGTTGTTTCTGGCATCATTTGTATGGGCATCCACCATACTGAAAAGGATACCGGCAATCTGCAGTTTCGGGTTGATCTGTCTTCTGACTTTTCCGATCGTCTTCAAAAGCTGCTGCAATCCCTTGATTGGAAGATAGGATGCTTCTACCGGAATCAACACTTCATCCGATGCTGCCAGGGCATTGATGGTGATCATACCCAAAGATGGCATACAATCTATTAAAATTGCATCGTACCGGTCTTTTACCTTGTTTAATATCTGTTTCAGGACAAACTCACGGCTCATTGCATTCACAAGCTGTACTTCTGTTCCTGCCAATCCAATATTGGAACAGATAATATCAATACCTTCCTCTGTATGCTGGATAAAGCAGTCTTCCGGAATATCTTCATCACTCAACACCATTTCCATCAGCGTTGTTAATGTTTCATTACTATTATCGCAGTCACGGAATCCAAATCCAGCAGACACATCTGACTGCGGATCAGCATCCACGACTAACACCTTCTTATTCATAAGAGCCAACCCTACACCAAGATTTGCTGCACATGCGGATTTTCCAGTTCCGCCTTTCTGGTTTACTACTGATATAATTTTTGCCATATTCTTTATCACCTTTCTTTGATCTCAAATAAAAAAGAGGACTGAACCAGACAGTCGGAACTAATGTCCGTGCGAGCTAATTCAGTCCTAAAAATAAGTATATTCAGTTATCACCGCTTTCGTGGTATGCAAATCCATATCCAGTGTTCTGGACTTACAATAATTCGTATTCTGGAATGACAGCGCTGCCTCATTTATCCCCTTTTCAGGGAATTAAAAATAAGGACTAAATTAGTGCAACCCCCTGTATTTCCTAGGGTTTTCTAACTTGTCCTTATTATAACTCAATCATGAGGTGTTATTTTAGGTAACTCTTCTTTGTATGTCTTGTTATATTTCTCGCAAATATGTTGGAAACGGATCCATATTGTTGGCTTCGCAGATAAAGCGTAGTCCACCGGGGTGAGGAGTCTACCGTGATCTCGCTCATTGCAGAGCTTCTTGTAATCTTCGATTTGTTTCTTAGTTAGTTCTTCCATACACTTCTATCCTTAGGAATACTTACTGCATTATGTAGGGTGAAATCATCCGTTGAGGCGCTCCATATATCTCTGCAGAATATGAAACATTAAATCGAATTCACCTATTTTCATTTAGCCCATATTAGCTCGGATTTTCTCAATCAAAGTGATATCTGCTGGTAACCAAGCAACGCTATCAAGCTGTTCTTTGGTCAGCCACTTTGCTGCCGCTGCTTCCTTTAGTTCCAGCTGTCCAGAAGTCACTTCTGCCCAGAAGCAGTCCATAGAAAGATGGAAAGTCGGATAATCATACTCAATGGTATCAATGCAATCACCGACCTTAATCTCTGTGTTCAGCTCCTCCATAATTTCTCTGACAAGAGCCTGCTGCGGAGTTTCACCTGGTTCAACTTTGCCTCCAGGGAATTCCCAACCGCCTTTTAAATCACCATAGCCTCTGGCAGTTGCAAAAACCTTAGTCTTTTTCTGCATATTATTACAGATAATCGCTGCAACAACTTTAATTGTTTTCATGTCGAAAAGCACCTCGCTTATTGTATTATGCTATGATATTTGACTGTAAGTATCTGAGAAGATCATCTCTAACCGCATGATGCATCTTCATCGTCACCTTCGTGATTGGCTGCATGCGACCGTGATTGTCTTCCTTCTCAGCACCTCTGGCCTCGACCACATCAAACTGACCCATGTAGTAGAAGTTCACTTCCGCATCACTCTTTTTTACAAACAGATGCTTTCTGACAGCCCCCATCACATCCTGCATATAAGAGCTATCCGGACCTTTGCCAATCTGTGAATCCCATTTGAAAATCAGGTTATCTTCAAATGCATCTGCATAGTCCGGCTTGCCTTCTACGTAGTTCTTCTCGTCCTGAGCTTCTTCCTTATGATAAGTGATGAAGATGAATACATCTTCATCAATACGCTTCATACCATACATTACAGAAGATAAATCCTTACCGCAGTTCATGAGAAGACTAACATCCTTTCTGGAATATTTCTCATAAAGCACAAAAGGCGTATCCAATTTTTTGCCAGGCAGATATTTTTCCTTGTATCTGGCAACACCAACCTTGATAATATCCTCCAGTTGCATATAGAATTGCGCATGCGCCAATCTCTCTGCATAGCTGGACAGTCTTCTTATCCTGCCAGATCTATCTGCTTCCAGGATGTCAATATGGCAGAATTTCTGATACTCAGATTCCTTGCTGACAAAACACCCCTGCAATACCTGAACAGCTTCTTGCAACTGAGGCAGTTGAATCTCATATCCATAGGTCTGCTTGTATTCCTTAGCAAAATCAGCAAATTCTATAATGTCGCAGGCAAGGAGTTGCTTCAAAATTGCAAGTTCGTCCGGACGAACCCCGGAGAGAATTGTCTTAGACAGATATTCCAGTGTGAGTTTTTCCTGCTCATTTAATTCATTACGGTACTTATCCTTTTCCATTGCCTCCATAAAGGCATAATAGGTTTTGTATGTTTTAATAATAACCAACGGATCAATTTCCTGATTTTCATAAAAATCATAAAGAAGCGGAACACGACCCAATCGTCTCTTAAGAGTAATATAACTCTCCTTGATCAGAGACTTCATTCCTCTGATCTTATCAATGGACTTGAATATCTTATCCTTGGAAATCTCATCAAAATGTACAGTGGATGTACCTGGAATGGTGCTGTTTCCGCTGATAACATATTTACGAATGGTATCTGCATTGTAAGTACGATCTCCTGAAAGGGCTACCGGGATCATAAAGTTATTATTATAATTCCCGATAAAGTCCAGTATAACAACATACTCCTTACCTGCAGCCTTACGAAGTCCACGTCCCAACTGCTGGATAAAGACAATCGGTGACTGAGTAGGTCGAAGCATAATAACCTGATTTACCTCGACGATATCAACACCTTCATTCAGAATTTCCACAGAGAAGATATAGTCAAGAGGAGTCTTCCCATTCTTTGTTTCGCCTTCATCCATAGCAAGGCGTTCAAATGCTTCTTCTCTTTCAGTTTCACTGGCAGATCCATTTAATGCAATGGTACGGAATCCTTTTTCATTAAATTTCGCAGAAAGTCGGATAGTTTCTTCAATTCGGCTGCAGAAGATTAATCCCTTTACGCGATCTCCACTATATCCAAAGTAATTCGCCTGCTCGATGATATGATTCACACGTTCATCGCAAGTGATACGGTTGAAATCCTGTGGTGCAAGATTTCTTGACTTAATTGCATTATCATCAAGGCTATAAAAATCACTTATACCGAAGTAATGGAACGGGCACAACAGCTGGTCTTCCATAGCTTGTTGCAAACGGATCTCATGAGCAATCTGATAATTGAAAAGCTCATAAATATTTCGTCCTTCGATATTGTCATCTCGTTTATCTGGGGTCGCGGTCATTCCTAAGAAAAGCTTTGGCTCAAAGTATGACATTACCTTCTGATAGGTATCTGCACTACTGTGATGTGCCTCATCCAGAATAATGCAATCGAACGCATTCTTCTGATACTGGAAAAGATGTTTATCACGATTCAAAGTCTGTACCGTTGCAAAGATATAGTCTTTATCATATTCATGATAGCCTGCACCAACTAATCCCATGCTGAACTTACGATCAAAAACTCTCTCATAGGACTTTTTCGTCTGACGCGCAAGTTGTCCTCTATGCAGCAAAAATAGAACTCGTTTAAATCCCAACTCACGCATGGCAAATGCAGAAGCATAGGTCTTTCCGGTTCCCGTGGCAGATATCAAAAGCGCTCGCTTTTCTCCCGCTGCCAAGATTTTTCTGAGATTTACAATAAACTGCTCCTGCATGGAGTTCGGTTTTAATCTGTATTTCTCAAGAGATGGGATCTCATCTCTTTTTGCTATCTCTCTCTGATGCTTTATGATGTTATATCGTTCCTGATAAACCTCATAAAACTCATCATAGGTAAGCGCATACTCGCTGTCCCAGAGGCTCTTGAACTCTTTCACGATCTCCTGGGCCACTTCTCCATTCTCAGTAGAAATTAACTTGGTATTCCATTCTTTATTTACTGTCAGCGCAGCTGAAGTCATATTAGAACTACCAAGGATAATTCGATAAATTTCTTCCTTTTTGAAAATATAGCCCTTTGTATGGAATCCTTGCTGGGCAGCTTCCACGTCATACATCTTGAGAGTGATGTTCTTAAGCCCATTCAGTTTCTCAAGAGCCCTCGGTTCACTGAAGTTCAGGTAATTCGTAGTCAAGATCTGACCTGGAATCCCTTTTTCTTCCAGCTCTTTTAATGTCTGAAGAAGTGGTGTCACACCGCCCATGGTAATAAAAGCAACACTGATTTGGAACTGTTCACAACGGAGTAATTCTTCCTCGATAGATGAGATTACCTTCTTACCTTCCTCCGGATTATTAGATACAAAACCAGGTTTGTATGCTAGGTTCGCAGCAACACCACCATCTATATATGCAGCATGGAGGCCATTTTGTATTTCCGTAATTTTCAAAATATCCATAGGCGCACCTCGTTTCTGTCTTCATATACGTGAAAAATCCACGTATTTGTACAGATTATCCTCTATTATTTCTTCCTTGCAAATGCATTCATCCAGACTTCATTTTCTCTTCCAGGACGAACATCTATACTTTCTCTAATTTCCAGAATATCAAATCGGTCTTCAAGAATACTTCGCAGATAAGCTTCATCTGCATCCGTGAATCTTCTTTCTCCACGGTAACGCTCTCCGATCCCCTTCTTGAAAGATGCGTAGAGAACACCATTTGCTTTCAAGGACTTATTAAGACGGTCAATTACATCCGGCATTGCTTCCCATGTTACATGTAAAAGAGAAGCGCATGCCCAGATACCATCAAACAGATCGATATAATTTAGTTCTTCAAATCGAAATAATTTTACTTGCTGTCCAAGAAGTTCCGAAGCTCGCCTACACATCTCTTTAGAAGCGTCAAAGGCCTCTATTTTGAATCCTCTGTTTTTCAGTTCAAGGCTATCACGTCCGCTTCCACAACCAGCGTCCAGAATATATCCTCCCGCAGGCAGTAACTTTATGAAATCTTCTAACTGCAATGACATATCTGCATTCACCGTTGTCTCGAAGAAACTTTGGGCATTTTCATTATAATAATCCACTGTTCTGTCTATCATAACTCCACTCCCTGAAACCGCAGTTTGCAGCTGATTCATACACTGGCCTAATCACATGCTCTAATCGTCCTTTGAACTCTGACGCACTAAGCCCCTGAATATACAATTGATTACGTATCTCCTGATTATTCAGATGATACAAAGCACATTTCTTAAATTCTTTTGAAACAATGTCAAACCTGTTCCGCATGATATAGGCTCTATATTCTATTTCACTGAGCTTATCAAAGTATTGATCCCATCTTGGAAGCAGATTACTCTTGCAACTGTTAATAGATCTTGTTGTCGGATGAAGATTCCAAAGTTCATCATGCGCCACGTACTGCCATGGAACAAAATGATCCACAGAAATAACTTCATTGGATAAATCCACATTACCGTAAATATCATGCAGTGAAGGATCTATTTTAATAATCAGTTTCCAGTATTTACGCACTCTCTCGATATCTCGTGCTACTGGAACCTCAATTTTATCTGCGATACCAGGAACACTTGGATTTTTATTCTGCAGATACAGTATTAATTTCAGTTTAGTCCAGCCAAAGAGGATCTCCTTATGTTTCTCCAGATAACTGCTCCAGTGTGGATCTATTTCGATAACAGTATCCAAACCCTGGACTATAATGAAATAATACATCAATCGCTTCTGCTGATTGATTAATGAAGTCAGGTTGTCCTTAGGGCCATACCAGGTTTGACGATCAATTTCAATTGAATCGTAAAATGGAACCTGCAGACGGTACGGTACATTCAATGTCAGATCACGCTTATATTTGAGAATATTCTTATCTTCCGTAGTTCTAAGAAAATCCAGGACCTTCTCGCGTTTTTCGGATGGCATCATCTGGTAGTTCTGATATATGTATTTCACTACCTCTTCCAGGTTGTCTGTAATGCCAAGAGGTCCCAGTCGAAGATGATATTCTGTTACCATATACCATGCATCCGCTATCATCTCATCGATGAGTTCATTGAAGGTAAAACGATTTTTATTTCGATCCACCTTGCGCAGAATTGCCTGAAACCAGAAGAACTTATAACAGTTGGTGGTGTTATCAAACAATCTGCTTAAATATCCAATATTCAGTTCTTCAGAAAATGGTAATTGCATGATGAATGTCCTCTACTCTCATATCCAATGTTTGACAAATTTTTACGAGGATTTCGAATCTGACATCCTCGTTCTTTCCTGTTTTACCATAGCATTATTACTGATCTTTGCAGCATGTACAAGCTTTGTTTTCATCATGTTTCTCTCTTTTAAAATATCCCAAAGTTTATCATACTTAACTGCCATGATCTGTTCTCCTTAATCGTCGCGGCTATAATTACATAATTCCCCTAATATACATAAGATGGTATCATAAAGCATCGAAAATTTCAACTTGCAATCCTCAATATACAAAAGTGATGTCATCTATAGACGACTCATTTGTTTCCTGTATTTCACTATCATCAACTGTCAATAATCGGTGCCTTTTCCCCTTCAAAAATGGAGTACCTACTCCTTTTTCTGAACCTCAATTCAGCCAGGGATATTCTATACCACCCAACCATATTACCCTTCAATTTCTATCCCGCGCCGGCTCATTTCCGAGCCTCAAATCGCACCGAAATTATACAGTGCTGTCGATACTTCCGATATGGTTGCTCGTTTACTTTCGTGCTAATATAGTTGTAAATGCCTTAAAACATGGCGTAGTGCAAGTTAACAATTCTTCTGTTATACTCCTGTTTTTGACAGTTATATAAGAAAGTGCCTTCGGCACCTCAACTCCCCTAGCCCCTCATTCATGAGGGAAATTAGGGCTTGTTTTTTATGTCATCTTGTCACATAATAATTTCATGAATGTGATACAAAAGATTCTTAGGGACTATTACGAAATAATTGAATATGATTTAAAACCTAGGCCTGTTGTTTTGGAAAACATCGAAAAGGTCATCAACTGCGGCGCTCCTTCCTATGGCGGGGCCATGTATGGCTGTCCACATTGCAGTAACCTTAAGTTCGTCCCTTTTCGCTGCCATTCCAGGTTTTGCCCTACCTGTGGAGCTAAATATTCTAATGACAGGTCTACTGCTATGTCCTTCAAATTGATCAACTGCACACATAGGCATCTTGTCTTTACCATTGACGATTTCCTGCGCCATTTTTTCCTTGAGAACCGTGACTTGCTCAACTGCCTCTTCGAGGCTGTTTCTGATGTCATTAAAGAACTCTTCTTCTCCTTGAATCAATCCAAAAACTTTGTCCCTGGATTTATCTGCGTCCTTCATACTTTCGGACGTCCCCTCGAATGGAACCCACACATCCATTGCCTCCTTACTGAAGGCGAGTTTTCTGATGATGGCGTTTAGCGTAATGTCAACTATTTCAGTTATTCCTACCTCCGTAAATCTTTTCAGACCGTTTTATTAAATAGACTGAAAAAACGCATTGGCACCTCCTCGAAAGACAAAAGCAGACATTTACCATAAGGGCAAAAATGGATTTTATGTTTATGTAAAACCCAGTCTCTGCGACCCTAAATCCATTATTAAATATGTCAGCCGCTATCTTGGACGCCCTGTCATTGCACTTTCCAAGATCGATTCCTACGATGGGGAGAAGGTAACTTTCCATTACAATAAGCATGAAGACAACTCTTTCGTTCAAAGGACCCTTCCTGCCATTGATTTCATTAAACTGCTCATTCAGCATATCCCGGAAAAGAATTTCAAGATGACCCGGTACTATGGGCTTTATGCCAGACACCGGGAGATTGATAAGTAGCTTCACAAGGCTGTCCATAGATCGAAACACCGGATAATCCTTGATCTTAATACCTGGCGCAATCGTTTTCTGCTCACCATAGGTTATGCCCCTCTGCAATGTCCAAACTGCAAAAAAGAAATGCTCTTTCTTGAGCTGTATCATAAAAACGAACGGGTTTCTCTGGAGGAATTATACAAAAGGATAATGATAAAGCATGGCCTTTATCCCTGCTCCCGGTCTGCTTGACTTCTCTTCCCATCTGTTCCATACTGTTTTTTCACAGATTGGAGGATGATGCAAAAATTTATAGACGAACTCAGGCAAAAATATATCAAAGATCCACCAGAAGGAATGACACCCAAACTGGTCAGAAGCATAACTGATTCCGATTTATTGGATATGCATTACTTTCTAACTGAAGATGATGACCTTGGCGATGATGAATTTGAAGAAGGCTTCTATATTGAATTCTTTTAACCACCGCTTGTTTTTTATGCATAATTTTAATTTGCATTTTCATTAAAGGGTTCTCCGATAGGAGAACTTTCCTTTAATAAAATAAAGGCCCGAGGAGCATGTCCTCAGACCCTTACGCACGGTCACTCTCTTGTGAGAGGTTCCAGTGCCATTTGTTTTTATTATGAAATTGTCTATGCGACCTGAGCGCCGAAGAAGTCCTCAGCTATCTTATCGCGCTGAGCGGAAATGACCTTAAAGTCGACATTCAGATCCAGCGTCTTAGCACCGATCTGATTACCGCCCATGTTAAACATGCAGTCAGGTGTTATGGCCTCGTCCGTTTTTGCATAGAGAAGCAGCCCGGCCACATTACCGGTGTTGTCCTTATCCTGATTTTTGACGTAGGTAAATATCTGATATACATTTCCGGAGTGGAGCGTGTACTTATCGTACTGCTGCTGCAGGGTCCGACCATAATATTTGGCGTCAATAATCAGCATCTTATCACCCAGACGAAGTGAGATGTCTGTTTGCATTACAGGTAAGAACCGGATCATGGACTCGCTTGTTTCTCCGACAAGATCCCACTTGGCCTGCGCTACCTTGGCCTCCGTAAGATAGGAATATCTCTGACGGTAGTATTCCAGAATAAACTTCTCATACAGCCGCGCCATATGCTCATCCGAGAAGGCGGCCATTTTGTAGTCGCCCTTCTCCGTTGTCTGCAACATCCCATCCAAGACGAAGTAACAGATATTCATGAGCATCTCATAGTTCTTGTTGTTTCGCTGGTAATGAAGCCTGACCCGCTGTATTTCCGAAGGCTGTAACAAATCAATTCCGTCAAAGAAAACCAGCACCTTCTTTAATGCAGCTTTCCGCTCTGCATCCACGCCGTCGTCCCTTACAAGATAATGAATTGTCGTCTTAAGAATCTGGTTGAAGAGGTTGGTCTCCGACAGCTCATCAAATTCGCAAGCCAGTCTCGTCTTTCTCTGTATCCGATTCTGGATCGTTTCCTGCAAGTCCAGTTCTCCACGCATCACCGACAAGGTCTCATTCCTGGTAATGTACTCCCTGTAGAGACCTCGTTTCAGTTGCTGCGACACGCCCTTCGTAAAGATTGCAGCAAATAAAACTTGGACCTGTTCAAAATCCTCAGCGCTGACGCTGTCACAGTTTGTCTGCTTCAGAACCTGGAATGCGTAGGACAGCATGTAATATATGTTTTTGATATAGATGCTCTTATCTTTAGTCATCAAACACACCACGCAGGTTCTTTTCCCAACGCTGGAGCTTCGCCGGCTCTTCAAACCAGTACTCAGAGAGCATCGGCAAGATATCGAACTCGACGACCGAACGCACCCATTCGTCGGAACAGCCTGCTTCCTCTCTACCGCAGAAATAACTGTGGCCGATCTGGAACCCGCGTCCGAGAGAGCTATCCTCTGTGATCTCCTTGTTCAGCGCCTTGATCTGATCAATAAGAGCATTGAAGGTCTCATTGGCAAACGAATTCTGATAGTTCCTGAAGTCCTCGAAATTGAAGCCGGGCTCCATCTCAAAGAAGCAGAATCTTCTGCGGAGCGCATAGTCAATCATTGCAAGACTGCGATCGGCAGTATTCATCATGCCAATGATATAGATATTCTCAGAAACGGAGAACGGCATCCCGCTATATGCCAAGGTTACCTTCGTGCCGCGGTAATCCTTCTCAATCAGCATCAGGAGCTCGCCGAAGATTTTACTCATGTTACCGCGATTGATCTCGTCGATAATAAAAAAGTATTCTTTGTCAGGATGGTTTGCGGCCGTCTGGCAGAAACGATAGATTATGCCCTCTGTCAGCTTGAAGTCAGATCCATCCGGACGATAGCCCATAATGAAATCCTCATAAGAATAGTTCTGGTGGAGCTAGACCATCTCTATGCGACTGTCATCAACCTCGCCCATCATGGCATATGCGAGCTTCTTTGCTGTGAAAGTCTTTCCCACGCTCGGAGCACCTTGCAGTATAACATTCATCTTGTTACGGAGAAGCGCCTCCAAAACATCATAGCGTTCCTCGGTCATATAGACCTTGCTCAGGAAGTCCTCCTTCGTATATTTCTGTATCACGCTGTCCGGCTGCTTGAGCGGGTTCTCCTCAGGGATGATGTCCATGATAAAATCATATTCACCCTTTGTCAGCTTAAACAGGCTACCGTTCGGCTGCACAAAGAATTCCATTTTTGCCAGCTCGGAGCATTCCTTCAGGGTCTGATAATCAATTGGACTCGCAAGGCCCCCCGTCTTCTCAAAGTAAATCGCTTTCCCGTCATTGCCTTGGGTGATGCGACCTAAAGCAACAACCTTCTTTACCGGATTTGCCTCATAGCCTATGACAATATCCCCGACCTTTGCATCGAGGAAATTCTGAAACACACGCCTCTTATTTCCGTTCTCGTTATACAGCGTGTAATTCTGTTCTTCACCGATCTTGATATCTGTAAAACTCCAGATCTTCGGATTGGCGGTCAACCACCAGTAGCCACAGGAGCCGGCGACTACTTCAGTTGAAGCATACAGTTCAATGTCGCCGAGGCCCACCTGTTCCAGAGCCTTTGACAGCTCATCACGTAATTTCCAAACGTAGCTGCCTGTCTCATTCTTGTCGGCATACCGGCCAATATACAGGACGGGCCACCAACGGGCGTTGTCGTTATTCTCTTTCAATACTTCGCAGCCGGTCTTATCAACGATACGACGCGCCAGGGAAGTAGATCCGCTGTTATAAAAATTCTTAGACTCGCCATATTTAACAGAAAGCTGGGTGCAGGTAGCCTGGCCGCCATAGTCCTTCATTCTCTTCATAATTTGAAGGCTTCCGGTGGTGAAGACTGAACTATCCTGGAAAAAGCTAACCCAGTCATCGACACTCAAATTAGGAGAATAGTCCTTCGAGAACCACTCATCGGCTTCATGCTCGCTCTTTTTCTCTTCCAGATAAAAACGGGCAAGGTAAAAACCGACGTCGATTGTAGCGGTTTTCAGCTCCGGGTCAGGATAACAAGACGATGTCAATGACGGAATGATCATTTCCCTTATCGATAAATCCAGCTTGATTGCCTCACAGATTTCATCATACATCTGAAATCCGCCGATCAAGCTGTCTCTGACCCATTGCGCTTCGGAGCATAATCCGCTCCAAGCTCTGTCGCCGCAGCCTTATAAAGCTCATACTTGTAAATGTAATACTTGTCGGGATACCGCAGCCAAAGGTATGTGCTGATGACGTTCGTGTTCCGATAATGGTTTCTCCAGGTACCATCATCATACTTTACGCGGAGCTCCTCAGCCGCATTTTGAAAGGCATCAATTCTAACAGCCAGGTCAGTCTCCTCATTAAAGAGAGCACGAAACATCGCTCTTATTGCCTCATCGTGAGCCTTTGCGAAGTTCGTAATCATTCCACGAGGATAAGCCTAACCGGAAGCCAGCAGGTTATAGGTCTTATCCGTAGCCTGCTTGAACATTTCTCCGAAGTTCTCAGCCTCGATATCCCAGTGGTCCTGGAAGTGTTTTATTGCCTCCCACTTATATTTTTCATCGTCCCAATGGCTCGGAAAGTACGCCTTATACCCAGCGAGTATTGGCTTTAATTATTCAGCAATGATCATACGTTTCTCCTCGTTTAAATATACTTTCCTATGCCCGCCTTATTTCATTTCCGGCATCGCAACAGCGCAGACTCCTTTTACTTAAAAAAGAGTGGTGAGCCATTACACAATTCTTGGTATCGTTTTAACAAATTCTCATGGCTTATCGAATTCTTCGCAATTTCAATAATTAAAGGTTTATAATCGGGGACTAATGTAATTCCATTTCCAGCACTCTGGATGACACCTGTGGCTTTCAGGTAACGAATATTCATATCTGCATATTGCTTAAAATTATCTTCATCTTTGCAGTAATGCAACCATTCATCATGAATCAGCGTTTTATCATATTCATCAGTGTCTTCAGCATTTCTACGATCGGTACGGATCTCGCAAATTCTATTACAAACTTCAGAAATATTGCTCAAAGGATTACTGGTTTGGACACAGGTTGCAAATTCAATAAAGTTTATCCGATAGTCGTTAACCATGTCGTATAGCTTAAGCATCACCTGCAGCGTCCATAGCAACGGTGAAAAACTGGTCGAACTATCAATTGCTTCCATTGGAACTATAAGCCCTCTCAGAAAACACTCCTGCTGCATCTCCTTTGTAGTAGCGTGGTAGAATACCTTTCCTAACGGGGTGATGTCGTCTACTGGTCCGATTTCCTCCTGTGAAAAACCATCCTTTGATGTCACTTCAGGATATGTGAATCCAAATTTGCTAAATATAAGTCTGTACTTTCTGGTTATGCTTGCATCTTTATCCTTTTCTGGGTCTCCACCTATTGCTCCTTTATAAGCAAGCAAACGTTTAAATGCTCGTTGTTCTTCTGGCGTGCGAAGATGGCCGACCATATCTGATTCAGCATAAATTTTAAATCCCTCCGGTATGCGCCAAGGATTACGCATGCCGGTGTTGCCAATTAGCCAGATATCAATCTTATCTTTCACTACACGCTTTTCGACATTTCCATTTTTGTACTTTTTAATAACCGCCCAATCAGAATCGCTGATCTGCACTATCTCAGTCTTCGCTCTTGCCATGCTTTGCCCCCCCCTTAGTACCCTACGAAAATATATTCCTGAACATTATTGCGCTTCACGTTTTTTGTTGTGCCAAAAGAATAAGTGTGCTCCACAGGAGTAACCCTCACATTATTCTTATACTTTGAGAGAATTCTCAGCATCTGTTCCTTATCCGGCTGACTATTAGACGAATAAGAAATAACCAGTATGCTGGATTTATATTTTTCAAACAAGTGATCGAATGCTTCCTCTGCACCGCTTAATGTAGAAAACGGTGTAGGATAAGACTTAAATTTTTTTGTCTTAGTATTCTCCTGGATTTCCACTCCATCCCAGTTCCTCGCAAGTCCCTCAACAAAATGGTAACGTCGTACATACTCGTTATCTGATTTTGGTGTGTAATATGGTGGATCCATATATATTAGATCATAGTGTGGAAGATCTAAATCTAACGAATCGTGCCAAGAAGATAGATTGACTTTCCTATTGTCAAAAACAGCTTCATTCACAGCAACAGCGGCCTCGCGAAACAACTGCTCTAACGATTTTCTTAGATCTTTTCTTCCATCATCATATCTGTTACCTGTGTACGTGAAGATGCCCCTAGGGCGTTTTTTCATAATAGCTCTAATGAGGGCCGTCATTGCAATAGCTTTCTCATACGGGTCATCAAGCATTGAAATATTATGTCTAATATTGTCTATCAGATTATTGTCCTCGTCAGAAAAATAAAGGCCGGAAAATGTATCTGCAACAAAATGATCAGTATTATCGCCGGAGCTCAATATTTTATTGATCGCTTCCTCGTTTAAGCGAACAGAATTATTTTCTATCATTGCTTTAGAGAAAGTTGCGGCCATAGCCATATAATCATTACATGCAACAGCTTTCCCATGGCACTTATACATGTATCCTACCGCGCCTGAGCCCGAGAATAAGTCAAGGACAGAATTAAAGTGTAAATCCTCAGTGGCTGCCCATATACTTGAAAGCAGCTTATTCTTCGAACCCATAAATCTTGTTGGCGGATACATGTTTATTTGATCATTTGGATTTATCTCATTCATATGTTGTAACAATAATATCTTCTCCCGTTCGTGTTGACGCATCTTTAGAAATTGCCCTCTTTGTCTGGAACACTTCAATTCTATAGGGCTCATATAATTCATGGACTAATTGATGATTTGAATTCGTGAGCATCACCTTACATCCTCGCTCACACAGCATGGCTACATCAGCAGCCAAACGACGTTGATCTTCTAATCCAAATTGGTCCTTCGTATATCTCTTAAAATCAGCATACTCAGAAACCGGTACATATGGCGGATCGAGAAAAACAAAATCCCCTTCTTGGGCATACTCTATTAAAATGTCATGATAATCAGAACATCTTATTGTTGCTTTAGATAGAACCTGTGCAGCAGCCATAATTGTTTCTTCATCACAATAGTTAGCTTTATGATTATTAGAATAAGGAACATTGAATTGTCCCTTGCGATTTACACGGAATAATCCATTAAAACAGGTTTTATTAAGATAAATTGTCCTAGCAGCGGCCACGTCGCTTGCAAGGCTCTCCCATTCAAGAGAACGAACTTCATAAAATCTTTCTTTTGTGTTTTCCATACTGCGAAGGACCTCAATAACCCTGCTCGCGTTTTTTGCCAATTCTTTATACAGGTTTATGAGTTCGGGATTACTATCAGCGATAATCGACTCATCAGGTGCCAGCGCGAAAAATACAGCACCGCCACCTACAAATGGTTCTATATACTTATTGAATTGATCCGGCATTCTTGAAATGATCTGGTTCAATAGCTGTGTTTTTCCTCCAGCCCATTTCAAAACCGGTTTGGCTTTAATCTCAATGTCAGTGCCTATTGCCATACTGACCTCCATGAATCCTCGGTGGTTTTATATAAATAGATCATCATTCTCTGGATTGATCTCTAACTGGTTACTCATCAATATGCTTGCAAGTTTCACCAAGGTGCTTTCTTGCTTATTTGCATCTATTTCTGTTGATGCATCAATGTCCAATAATTGCAGCAAGATCGGAAATCCTCCGTTAGCATATGACGAGAATATTTCATACTTCTCATCACTCTTAAGAATGGACTGCTCCTTTGTGTGCGCATATGCAATTAAATCCATCAAATCATAATCTGTCTCTGTAAAGAATTGCATCAACACGCCATCGCTTGCCTGCTTTTCTATCGATTTAAATGCTTTATTATTAAACCCAACCACCGCAGAAAGAACAAGAATATCGCGATAAGCATCAAACACTTTATTTCCCGTCATAAGTTTCTGCATCATCTCTTGCTGGGCCGCGCTTCGTTTAATACGTAGCTTAGTATTAATATAGATCGACATTTATATTTCCTCCAAAGCAATCGGACCAACAGTAGAATGGTCTTCATTTTCTTCCTTAGTGAATTTATGCACAGTACTTACATAAGGGGAAATATACCCCTGAACGGAGCTGTAACTTTCCTTTGCTAACATTAGAATGATCTGATGCGTGAACAGATGAAGTGTTTCCGCGCTCTTCTCCAAATTCTTATCGAAAATATCACCAAACGGTGCGTCGATTAATAGCGGATAATTCTTTGTTACCTCAAAAACACCTTCTCTACCAGGGTCGTTAGCATAATCAAGAATAGCCTTCACGAATGCAAGAGTATTCATTTTGCTTTGACCGGTGGAGCTGGATTGTGCGCAGCTAATAATAGCGGTTTCTTCAACCTCAGCATCAGAAAAGCCTGCAGCCTTGAGGCTCTTGATTCTGCCCTGGGCCTTCATGTAATCCATTTTTTCTTTATATTTTTCTTCGTAATATGTAATCAGCTGGAAGCGCGAGCTATCATCGTATTGAACAATGTAGATTCGTCTGCCTAAACTATAGTCATCGCTCAACATCTGATACGCCGCTTGTAGGCGCTCGTTAATCTGTTGAAGCGCGGTCATGCGATTAATCTTGTTAAGCTGCTCCAGTGCACGAATACATTTTTCTACAAATGCAGACTCTTTATCGATGACTACAGATTCATCTTTGCTTTGAGACATTGCCGTCTTAACTTTTTTCTTGGCTTCCAGATCACGCTCCATAGCCGGTAATCTTTCGTCAATGTTCTTCATCGAAGCAGTTTGATCTACGATATCATTCTGAATTCGCTCGTGCCGTTTTTCAATTTCCTCCGCGGCTTCAGAGCCACTCTTTGTAATCTGTATAGAAAGACTTGCAATTCGGTCCTTTAGTTGCTTAATCTTTTCATTACAGCTACGCAGTTCATCAAAATCTCCCTTAACAGCCTTTTTCTTATCGGAACTCTGAATACGAAGTTGATGAACTTTTTCACCCATAGCACTGTTAATATTATCCGGCGGAAGGTTTTCACGTAGACTCTCAAGAGTCTTCCTCATCTCAGGGGTCCAGCTATTACCACAAATACATCTAGGGCGGACCAGAATATTATTTACCGCTGGAACTGTTAATTCTGCAGGAACATCATATTCTTTGAGTAACGTCTCAACATCAGCAAAAACCGGCTCACAGCACATTAGATACCCATCGCAAATGCTGACCATAAAGTCATGGATGCACTGAGTCTTATGATTCTCTTCTTTCTCCAGTTCCGAACGAGCTTCTTTGCGCTGCGCCTCTAGCAGTCTTGCCTCTTTAATATCATCAAGCTGAAGAGAGAGTTCTTGCGCCTGCATTCGAAGGCTGGTAATGCTATCTAATAAGTCGCTTTTCGTTTTCTTAGCTTTATTAACGGACCTTTGAAGATCATCAATCTCGGCAATAAGCGCTGAAAGACTAACATTTCCATTTTGTTTAGCAATCTTTTTTGCCTTCTTGTTCAGATTCCTTTGAATCTGTTCAAATGTAACCTTGCACTGCTCAATAAGCTCAACGTTAGTAATATCGTTTACAACCCCAGCAATTGCCTTTACAGAGGTCTCATCAACGGAGCTCAGTTGTTTCATGCGCTCACCATCGAACACAATACCATTTAAAATGGCTTTAGGTATGATTCTAGTAAGTAGTTTGTTCACTTCGGCTTCATCACGAATTGGTAAGGACAATTCATAATTTGGCTTGTAGTACCGAATAGATTGATACTCTTTATTAGTTACGCTCTGTGCGGTCTTTTTAAACTCTGCTTTTCTTTCAACAATGTATGTAACCCCTGCTTCTTCTATTTCTACCTCAACAGTACACGTTGCGCTCTCTCTTGCTCCACTTTGTATTTCTTTATAGATAGAGGAATTCAAAGAATATGGAGTAGCCTCTTTGTTTTTTAATGCTTTGAAATTAAAGCCATATAAAACCCACCAAAAAGCAAAAAGTAGTTCTGTCTTTCCGGCACCATTTGTACCAATTATGAGGTTTATGTTTTTCCCATCGTGCTCCTCAAAAGTGATTTCCCCATCCAGAAAACAGCGATAGTTTTCAAATTTGATTTTTTTAAACTTCATCTGCTACCACCTCTTCCACGATCTGAGTCACTTTTTTTTCAAGGTCAATATCGCCGTCCCTCATATAATCACGTGCGGCAGATATAGCCTCTTCAAATACGCTTTGTTCTTTTTCTGTAAAATGCAATTCATCTAGTACAGATTTAAGATTCTGTTTCGAATTCATCCTCAAGTTCCTCCTCTGCCACTCCATAAGCGTTCATTTTTTCGGAAAGAATAATTGAATTATCACTTTTATTCCGTGCCAATCGCGCATATTCAAATGCTCGTTTAAACTCATTTATCACTAGATTTCTAACCCCTAGTCCTTCAAAAACACTTTCTGGCGGGAGGGCAACAAAATCATATATGTAAGCCACCTTTTTTCCTGCCTCAGCACATGTCCTTAAAACACGTCCTCGTCTCTGTATTGTCTGGCGCTTTAGTGCATCAGATGCCATGATATATATTTTATCTAGCTTTGGAACATCGACACCTTCGTCAAAACATTTAATGGCAACTAGAGTACCATAATTTTCGTTTTCGAATTCATCTAAAACCTGGGCCCGATTAATCGTCTTAGAAGTAAACTGCGAAACTGTATATTTTCCATCAACAGCAAGTATTCTTGTAACAGAATCTATTATACTGTCATCAGTTTCGTAATCTTTTCCATGCCCGCAATACACCACTGAATTTTTGAAATCAAATAACTGATGGCACCGGCCGTTTACCATATCCCTTAGTTTTAATAGTTTGTTATTGCACTTTTTGACTACGCTGCTACGTTTCGTCAATATATCTGTAATTTTCTTTTGATCACGCGGTTCTTCGTTTAATGCATACATAACCTGCTTTGTGTAATTCTTATACGACTCAAAGTCCTCGTCAGACAAATGAACAAAGACTGGATAATAGAGATACTCTGAAAGATATCCCGCGTTGATGGCCTCTTCGATCGTATATTTATAGGTTTCAATTTTGTGCCCGGTAAAGTAGTCAATTATCTTGTCTGTTTCATTTGGATTATAGCGTTCCGGGGTAGCGCTTAAGCCCAATCTATACTTAAACCCTTTGGGTAAATATGATATCTGCTTCGGGCTTAGATTATGAGCCTCGTCCACAACTATTAAGCGAGCTGACGTCATTTTCGCTATTCGCTTATACGCTTTCGAGAAAAATGTATCATATGTTGATACCACAACATTAATTTCTTCATCGTTAAATGCATTGATCAGGAATGTGCTCAGATTGTATTCGGTTTCAGTCCCATTAGCATATCCGCCAAGGAACAAGGGAGAGATATTCTCATCTGAAAAGGCCTTCTCCCATTGCGTTTGTAAATCTATCTGTGGAACTAATACGACAACAGACAAATTCTCATTTTTTTCTGCAAGTTTAATGATGGCTTTAACCGCCGTGAACGTTTTACCTGTTCCCGTTGCCATTTCAAAAAAATGACGGCCATCATTATCAAGGAACTGACTGACTGCAATTTTCTGATAATCGTAAAGCTCCTTCTTTTTGCGTCCTCGTCGATTACCATTAAGCATTTTTTGTGCTGCAGTATCAAAATCTGGACTGATCTTATACTTGTGAAGCAGGTCCTCCTTCTCCGCTTCTGGGAAAGAAATGACCTTTAATTCATCAACATTATCTGCCCACAAATCCTCATAGTATTCCTGCTGTTCAGCTATCAATTCATCATCGCCCCACCAGGAAGCAAGAACAGTTATGTTTTCCCAATTCTTTCTGATGCCTGATACTGTCGCATTGGATGATCCCGAAAAATATATACTATTTCCCTCTGCATCAGAGAAAAAGCCTATCTTTTCATGATATAATCCATCCGGCATATAAGCCACTTTGAGCTCAATCCTTCCAGCGGCGATCAAATTCGTAATTACATCAAGTTGCAGTAAAGCGTTTTCATCAGTTACTGAGTCATTTACCTTTTCTTTTATTTTGGCTATGACATCAGATTCTTGTAACTGTAGACCATTATGAAAAATCCGAGCGTCTTCTTCGCTCAATTCCACGGAAGTAACCACTCGTACATTACCACCATGTTTTATATATGGGACCAGCCCGGATGCAAGTTCAGCAAGCGATCCAAGGGAAAAATAGCCACTGCCCAAATCGTAGTGAATGCTCTCTTTCAGAGCAGGAGCCATCATAACTTCTACAATATCAACCTTTTTTGTTTGATATAGTTTTTTCAGATTCAATTCAGAAAGCGCCACTCTTACCTCTCCTCCTCTTGGGATTTTTCATCTGTTAAAGTCCATAGTCTTAAAACAAGTCTTAAAGCCTTGTATTCCTATGATAAATATGGCTACACCACCGTCCTATAATCCGGACTTAGATTGCATTGCTCATCACCATTTTGTAATGCTGGCCCTGGCCCAGCTTGTCGAATATCTTCTCCATGACCTTTCTGTACTGCTCCGGGTCCACGGATTCCTGCACAAGGTTGAACCCGTCAATGAAGCTGTACTCGTTATCAATGTAGGAGAGCATGGAGCTGGCCAGATGATAATCGACATCGTCAATGCTCCCGTCAGGCAACTTCCTGATAAACTCTGCCTTGTTCTCCTTCAGTATCTTGTCCCGGATGTTGTTGCCATGATAGCCGCAGATCTCCATAAAATAGTACTGAAGAATACACCGGATCACGTTCAGCAGCGGGATGGAAGAATTGAGTTCCTTATATTCCGACCACAGCGCGGTATAGGCGTTCTGCACCGGGTTAACATTGCGAGGATCTTCCGAAAGGCTGTCCGGACCGTCAACGCACGGAGTAACCGTCGAATGGTTGTCCACCTTGCGGACCATGAAGAATGTCACCGTGTCATAGTGCTCGACCATGTTATAGGTGATTTCTCGGTGGAAATAAGCATTGTGGGTCAGAATGAATATCTGATTTATGTAGCTACCGGTGATGTCCGGATGCAGCAGTTCCACGTTATTGTGGCAGACGCTGATCATCTCCCGGACCATGGAGCTCACAATGAACAGCGATCCACTATCCATGCTGGTGACCGGATCGTCGATGACGACTATCTTGTCGCGATCGTCGGTTACATCCTGAATATCCGTTCCGCTGATAATAGCCTGCTCGCCGGCAGCCCCGCTTCCTTTTATCAGGTGGTAGAAGTACAGGAAGGCTATAAAGTTGCGTTCGCCCTCGCTGAGGCGGGTGACGAGCTTATTGCCGTCCCGGACAACTTCATAATGGTTCTTTACATTACGCTTCTTCCGTAAAGAGAAGCCCTGGAATCCGGAATCCTTAAGCATCGTATTGATACTCTCTTATGCGGCATCGGTATTGACCGTTTTCCCATTCTCGGCTTTCATCTCAGAATCCTTATCCAGGTAGCCCTGACAGATGCCTCGTTTCTCCTTGTCCAGACGGACCAGGGTCTCTGCATACTCCTTATCCTTGGCACAGGCATCAGCGACCTCATCTTTCACCAGGAAAGCCAGGTGCTCCCACAGCATTTTATTGCACTGAACCTTTGTCTCACGCTTTTTGTTAAACGCATCATTATTAGCCTGGATCAGTTTATTGCCGAATACAATGATTTCATCCAGCTCGTCGACCAGGGACTGAATATCCTGTAGCTTTACAGGGACTGCGGGTTTCTCCACTTTCTTCTGGCTCACCTGCAGATTGCTCTGAATGATGGTACGAAGGCGCTCCAGCTTCTCTTTATACATCTCCAGATCAAGGCGCGGAAAATCGTTACTCAGATTCTCATCCAGTACGCCGAGCATCTCTGTTGTGTAACTGGTATATGCAGACTGGAAAGTCGCGATGGCATCCACGCTATCCTGATAAGCCTCGTCAAAGCAGTCTCGGATTTCCTTCTCAAAATCGTGGTCTAAGAGCTTATGGCAGAAAGGACATATTCCATCCGCCTTCTTCATGCTTTACCGGAGTCCATCTAAGGACCTCCGGGCAGAAGGTTTTCTTGATTTTCTTACCTGACATTGCGCCATCAAACTTTTTCCGCACCTCTTCCGTCAGGCTCATCATGCGATCCTGGCTTTCTCCGGATGCTTCCGCACGAGCCTTCGTAGTGGCGTCAATCTCATCGTTCTTTTTGCTCAGATCATCGAGCAGCTTGATCTTATCTTTCTCCAGCTGATCAATCTTTTTCTGTATATCAATATTGACCTTATTGAGCGTAAAGACACCCGCCAGATCATCATAGTTGGAAAAATGATCGCTGATGAACTGCTGATCATAAACCAGCACATTGTAATCTTCTTCGCTCTGTCCCGGACGCCATTGAATAGCGTCTCCGCCATTTTGTATTGTTTCCGCGATAGTGGATTTTCCGGCGCCATTTCTGCCATAGAAGAAGTTTATAAAGGTAGGCGTGACCATCTCGCACCCGTATGTATTTTCTGTAATAGTGATCTGCTCAATCGCTGATTTTCTTTTTTCCATCAAACATACCTGCCTGTCTATTTTTCGTCGGAAATTTTGCCAGCTTTAAGCCACTCATCTACCTCGCTGATTTTGAATTTATAACGTTTCCCGGCGCGGTAATACGGTAGTTTTCCGTTCTTTATCCAAGTTCGGACTGTATCCGTACTCACGCTGAGATAATCGGCTATATCTTCAAGGTTTACCCATTTTTCAACTGCCATAGCTTCATATTCTGTGCTCATACTGTTCCTCCGCTGTCGTCGGTACATCACCGACAATAACTTCTTCTCCTCTATCAATTGCAATAAATTTACTTTCTTTATCGCCCAATGAACGCAATCCAGCTCATTGTTCTCTGGAGCGCTCAAAAGGCGCAACTCCTGCTCAAGGCTATTAAGGCGTTCCTGCTGGATCGGCTGCAGCTGCGTCGCCAGAACGATCACTGCATCTCCCTTAATCTGTATATCTTGTACGTATCCAAAGCCTGCCACCTGGCCCTCATCAGTATGATTTCCGTAATGATTCCGGATGACGAAGAGTAACGGAAGTGCCTTGATATCATCTGCCGCAGCCAATCCTGGCTTAGCATAAATATCTCTTATGGTTTGCTCTGTAAAATCATTAAGCGCTTGCTTCCGTGGAATCGCTATATACCCATCCAACGCACGTTGGTCGGCGACAAATAGGTTGTAGTATTCGGTATTCAGCACCGGCGGGATGTATGCCGCTGCCATTGTGAGTAAAGGAGTAATTCCCGCTCGGCTGCAGTTGGCCGTCTGGCCTTTTTTCAATTTCATTACTCATGCGACTCTCCCGAGTGGAAATGGTTGATCTGAGTATCGATCTTACCGACCTGCTGGCCGTTTCCATTCATAGTAAAACTGAAGACCACAGGATTATTTACCTGCTGGTATTTCTGTTCTGGTGCAGGTCCATTCGGTTCCTGCTGCTCGTATTCTGTCTGCTGCTCCGATTCTGCTGCCTCTTCCATAGAAGCGGTTTCATCGGTGTCATCTACACCTGGCTCCAGCTCAATATCCTTAGTGATCCTGAGCCCCATTTCTCCTGAATATTCACGTGGACCACCACCGTTCGGAGGGCACCAGGCGTCATATGTTTTTTCTCCAACTCTATTGTTCTTGCGGAACACAACAACATAGTACCAAATACCCAGAAGGAAAACCAGCAGATTCACTTTATCAAGGTCGCTAAAGGCGGCCTTTTTTGTTGTGCTGCCATCGGGATGGATATAGAACAGCTCCTCATCCCGAATGCTCTCGTCACTGTCAACAAGATCAATAAGCGCCTTTACAAGGTTCAGGTCCTTCTTTACGGCAATGCCTATCTCAATGTAGTCAGAGACAAACTGAGTCATCGCAGCAAAAGCAAGTCGATACTGTGTTTTAACCCGCTTATCGAAGGCTTTGACTTCCTGGGAATTACCCAGCGGAAGATACTCGCCCTTTGACAATTTGCACGACTTAAAGTCGTTAGCCTTTGTCTGAAGCGTCTCCTTGGGATTGTACGGCGCAGCATAATCCGGATTGATAACTGTAAGGAGTCCGATGAGGACTTCCGGATCACGTAGCCCATCACACTCGTCTTTATAATGCTCCCTTGTTTTCATCCGCTGCCGCAGTGCCTGCAACATCAGTGTGAAGAAGGTGCCTCCGCTAAGACGCGGATACTCACTGATTGTCACTGATTTTCCTCCGATTTATTTTCATTTACTGTCGCGAAAACACATGCGGCAATTCTGGCCAGTTCCTAACAAACCCCATTAAAATATAGTATATCAGAAAAGCCTGAAAATATCAATTGCCGGCGCATGAACAGTGTATAAAGAAAAAAATCTGGGATTTCAAAAACCCGAATCTTAAGAACCTTACGAACCATAGCAACTGACCTACCGAACGATTGGATAGCTCTTGTGAGAAATCACAAGAGCTTTTTCCTTCCTATAATTTCCGCAGAAATTTTGCAAATCGCAGAAGGAAAAAGATGCAAGACAAAGACAAGAAGTTTTATGTAACCATTGATGGGCAGGAAGTTGAGGTCAGCGAGCAGATCTACCATGAATATAAGAGATCTCTCTGGCGTGAGCATAAACGTAAGGAACGAGCCAGCAGATGCTATCTCGGCAACAAACGATGCACCGGCGACTGCAAGACCTGTCAGTACCTCAGGGAAGGCGCACCGCTCTCCCTGGACACTATGTTTGATGACGGCTTGGATGTGGCAGACGGAAGCTGCCTGGAAGATGTGATCGAGTTGAAGATGAAGATCAAAATCCTGCACGAGGCCCTGAATAACCTGGACCCGGCAGACCGTGATATCATCACCCTCTTTGCCGAGAGCAATTCGGATCGTAAGATTTCGGAGAAGTTGGACCGGCCGCAGACCACCATCTCGTACCGCCGCAAGGTAAACCTGAAGCAGCTGCGTAAGTATCTGAAAGACTGGGAATAATCCCGCATAATATCCGCAGCAACAACTGGAGCAGTCGGTCATCCCGGCTGCTCCTTCTAAGTTATCTCTATTTTGATTTGAGATGCTCCGGTCTTCCGGCCATCTGCCAAGCGTCATGTGCCTTGATTTGGCGAATTGCACGCTTCAGACTGGTTGCTCTCCCGTGCTCATGGTAGGGACGCCGGATACAGTGCTTATGAAAGCTGATGGTAGACTGCTCTGCCTGATAACCGCAGCAGCGCAGATTCCAGACATGATTTGTACATTTCGAGATCAGTGTGACGTCGTATTCGTCACTGCAGATAATGGTGAAATACTGCCGATCCAGCGCGGCCAAACTTTTCGCGTCATACATGGGCGCTCACCTCGCCACCCTCATACCAGGCGGCCAGAGCCTGCTCTATTATGGATGCCATCTATTCCGTGTCCATACCACTGAAATACTTATCACAGATCGTGTTCGGAAGCTTCAGACTGACACCTGCATTGGCGCTGTGCTGCCTGACGGATAACGCGTCGAGGATCTCTGCGATAGTCTCAGTGCTCATACTTCCTGCATGCTTACGAAGCTCCGATGCCATCTTCGGCTTCAGCTTTAACCCCTGCCGATCGATGATGTCCCATGTCATTCTCTGTTCTACCTCCGGCAGGAAGGACATGTCCACTGCTGCGAGAAGGGCCAAGTTGCCGTCATCCACCAGCTTCTTAAACTCCGGTATCAGCTGATTGAGCCGCAGCATTCTTGCTGCCGTCCTGCTTGAGAATCCATATTCCGCTGCCATCAGATCCCGACTCTTTGCACGGTGGCCATTATGACCACCGGACGACATCTTCTTTTCTGTCAGGACTTCGTGTTCCCTCGTGATCTCATCGTGGCGGAGATTTCCGCACATCTTCTCATAGTGCTCCTCCATCACTGCAGCCTGTTCCGAAGGCTTAAGCTCCGAAAAGGACCTCTACAGCACATTCGTCTCGATCACATAGACATAAGCTTCATCATCCGTAAGTTCTTCCTTGACGATTACCGGAATTTCCGTAAGGCCCGCCAGTTTTGCCGCATTCTGTCTGTTGTGGTCGGCGAGCATCTCATACCCTCGTCCCTTCTTCCGTACAAACACCGGGCACAGGACACCGTGTTCCTTGATGCTTTCTACCATGTACTTCAGCCGTTCGCCCTCATACAGATGAAACGGATGATTATGATAGGGCTGGTTCTTATCGACTGGAAGCATTTCAACGCCCTTCTGTCTAGCCACTACATCGCCGGCACCCGAAATCAGGTCCACGGCGGCGTCGAATATCTTTCTCTTTGCTGCATTAGCCTTCATTCGCGATCACCTCCCTTGCCAGTCCGATATACGCTGCGCAGGTCTTTTACGGAGCATATTCAATCAGTGGCTGGCTGTAATAAATACTCTCTCCGACCTTCACCGTATTCGGGATCTTATTCTCAAATACCGTCAGCTGTCCTTTGAAGGTCTCCTGTACTTCCTCAACAATGGTCTTGCTCAGGATCGTCCTGGCATCACATATCGTAAGAAGGATTCCCGCGCCCTGCAGCTTATTGTTGATGCGATTCTGGATCTTCGTCACGGTCTTCAGAAAATCCTGCAGGCCCATCATTGCCAGCAGCTGAGGATTGCCGGTAACGATCACATCATCTGCCACCGACAGCGCGTTGATGGTCAGCGCTCCCAGAGACTGACAGGTATCGATTAAAACATAGTCATAATCATCCTTTACCACATCGAGGATCGTGCTCAGGATTTTCCCCGTTCCCATCTCCAGCCGCAGCTTTGCGTCTACCGCTGACAGCATCATGGGCGCCGGTATGAAGTCAACGCCTTCTCTCTCCCATATGAATCGTGTCTTCTCTGGAAGATCTTCCTCTTCCAGTACGCTTATCATCAAATGCCCGATAGTAACCGGCACCTCACCTGTCTTCTCCACTCCGAAGCAGGTCGTCAGATTGCTCTGAGGATCGAAGTCGATTGCAAGGAACCGTTTCCCCTGCTCCGCAAGTGAGTATGCGAGATTGTAAGTGCTGGCCGTCTTGGCACTCCCGCCCTTCATGGCGCCTATCACAATACTCTGCTCATGCCCCATACCTCGCTTCCCGATCCGCTACGCACATCTGGCGCAGGCGCTTTTTCTCCTCTGCGAACTTCAGCTCCAGCTTATGAGTCTCTACCTCGAGGAAGGCCTTCTTCGCTGCTTTCTGTTCCTGCAATGCCTCATCCTTGGTGATGATGATCTTCCCGCCCTCGCATTTCACGAGCACCGGATCCCCGGGATTTAATCCCAGCACCTGGAACCAAATTCCCTGTATCCAGAGCATCGGCGCACGACTCACTTACCGTGAGCTCCCTGAATTCTTTTCTTGCCATATGATTGTCGCCTTCCACTCTGATTGTCATGAGGGTAAAAAATAAGGACCACGGATGCCATCACATCCATAGTCCCATTTCTCACACCTTTCCAAAGGCAGTCTGTCCCCGGAGACCTGGTAATCCCCTCTACCTTATGAAGTGTCAGGTTATTCGATTATGTTCAGCGCTGCCCATGATCTTCACCCACCCAGTAGGTCGAATAAAAATAGGGCTATGCCGGAAAAAGCCTTTGTTTAAGCCGCTTTTCGGTGTAGTCCTATTATCGCACAATCATCTACAAGCAAAATATCATAAAACTGTTTAGTCACATCTGATGGCGATAATACATCTGATGATCTAAGACCGTAAATGCTCTTGAAAATACCTTTCAGTGTCTTTCTGAGAGATGTCTGCGGAACAACAAAGCCAATCTTTTTATCCTTAAACTCTTCACTGTCCCGTAAATACTTGAGTAAAAAGATAGCAACGATCGTCTTTCCGCTTCCCGGCCAGCCGTTTACTACAATTGTCTGCTTCCCATCTTGCTTTAAGGAACCGATTATCTCTTCTACAGCGGTTCTTTGATCACCGTTCAGTTCCTTATATGGTGAATATTTAAATAAATCAGAATTCTCCAGTTCTTCCAGAGAATGCTTTACTATTTTTTCACGCTGTAATCTTCTCCAAAGGACCTGAAACTTTTCATCATACTCTTTTTTGCCATAATATTCTTTTTCAGCCATTCCGGCATTTTTGTTGCGAACCTCGTAAAGCTCATCTGCCGCAATATACTGAATGAGTTTTGACTCATAATCAAATGTAACCGACTGATTAAATTTTGAAGAATAAATAAAATGCACCTTATCAAAAATCTTCTTATCTAAAGAATTATGATGCTGAGACATACGGTTTTTTACATGATTAGATTCTCCAATATAAGCTTGCTTTCCATTATCCAGTATATAGAGCATCGGCCAATTTGACAGATAACTTTCCTCTCCGTATATCTGGTTTTTAAAGTCGCCTTCCGTAATTTTAAACATACTCATCTTCCTTCAAATAATGTCCATAATATCATCTAATTTACAATCCAGGGTCTTGCATATCTTGATCAATACGCCCACACGAACATCTTCATCTTTCCCAAGTTTCGCCATTGCATTGGTACTGATTCCTGCAGCTTTGATCAAATCTGTTTTCAGCATTTTACGTTCTTCAAGGATTTTCCATAATTTATTGTAACTTACAGGCATTGATCTACCCCCATTTTTGTATGATCCATAAGTCATTATTCGTATTTTAACATCTTGCGCAGATAAACACAATCAAAGAATTGTAAATTGCAATTTTCAATTATCATGCTTTTCCTATATCCGTCTGCTCCTGAAATTCCTGGTTTGACACCTGCAGATCAAACGTATAACGAAGAATTTCCTCTGCAAACAAATCCATATATTTTCTCTTTTGCTGTACATTTCCGATACATGAAATATCATTCGCTATTCTGTCTGTAATGATATATATCATCCTGGCTCTGATATAGAAATCTTCCCGCACTTCCGGATAACGCCTCTTCAAAAACATTTCCACCATGGCAATGAAATCTTCCTCTGCCCTGGATATAATCTCCTGTACCCTTGTGTTCTCTTTCGCGATAATAACAGAATCTTCAAAAAACCTATTGGTACCATCAAAACGTTCCAGCAACGAATTTAAATCCTTCAGCAGAAATTCCTTACAAGCAGCTCTGTCTTCAAATGCTGCCAGTTGGTCCAGCAATTCCTTCATCGCCTTACATGAGTTGCTGCAGTAATCCTCTAATAAAGCGCAGTAAATATCACCTTTATCCCGATAATAATTATAGAAATTACCAATAGAAATACCGGCAAAACGGACGATTTCTTTCGTATTGGTATTGTAATACCCCTTTTCCGCAAAAAGCGCATAAGCAGAATCCAAAAGTTTTTTCCTGCTCTCAATAGCCCGCTGCTGTTTCTTACGCTCTGTGCCCATTTTCTTCCCTCCCGTCGAAAATATAGAATATCATTAGTATACCAGTAAGAAAGAAAAAAGTGAACCAAAATTCAGAATATATTGACATCTGCTTACAAACAAGATATAATTAACCTGAACTATAGTTCAGTATTTTAGAATAAACAATATTTATTTTATAAAAAACAGCAAATAGGAGGGCGAAAAATGGAAATATGGATTATGATCATATGCATTGTCATAGCAGTCTGGGCTATATTTCCGCCCGGTCCGGGAAAAATGCCGTTATTCTATGATAATAACGGTAAGATTCTCCCTGACAGCATATCAGAAAAAACTTATATTGATGTAGACGGAGCAAAAATCGGACTGCTCATAACCGGAAAAAGCAGGTCAAATCCCGTTTTACTCTTTCTCGGAGGTGGCCCCGGTATACCGGAATATCTTCTGGAATACCAAAATCCCTCAAAACTAGCTGATATATTTACTGTGTGTTACCTGGAATATCGTGGTACATCCATTTCTTATAATTCTCATATCAATGTTGATTCCCTGACAACCGAATGCTATCTGTCTGACGCTGCCGCTGTAACCAAATATCTAAGAAACAGGTTTTCTCAAGAGAAGATCTATCTCATGGGCCACTCCTTTGGCACCTGCATCGGGATTCAGGCAGCATTTAGACATCCTGAATTTTATCATGCTTATATTGCCATGTCCCAAATAGTTAATCAATCGGAATCTGAGATTACTGCATATCAATTTATGCTTGAACAATACCGTCAGATGAACCATGGCAGAATGGTAAAAGCCTTTGAAAAATATCAAATCGCATTCTCTGAAATGGCATATAAAGAGTATTGCCTGTCACCACTGCGAGATCATGCCATGCACAATCTTGGTGTGGGGACCATGCACACTATGAAATCTGTTATCACAGGCATTTTCTTACCCAGCCTTCGGTGCAAAGTTTATACGCCTCTTGAAAGACTCAATATCTGGCGCGGAAAGAAGTTTACAGCAGCTTCTCCGGTTGGATCTGACCGTATGGAGTTTAATGCCTATGCTGAAGTTCCCTATCTTGAAATTCCCATTTATTTCTTTGGCGGCATATACGATTATACCTGTTGTTACTCTTTACAGAAAAACTATTACGAAACAATGAAAGCCCCGCTAAAGGCATTTTATACATTTAAGAACTCTGCCCACAGTCCTCTGTGGGAGGAACCTGTGCGCTCTATGCAAATCATAAAACGCGATATAAGAAAGGGCCAAAAGGAACTGTCCGACTCAGGCACATGCCATTTTCACATATCCCCGTCATAAACGCAGAAATGACATGGAACGTTTGATATCCCATGTCATTTCTCCAAAAAATTTTAATCAGATTACTTTTTCAATACCTTTTTTCATTTATCAATAAGCCCGAATCTGCTGATTAAGCAAATCTTCCGCCTCACAGCACAATTGCTCTATCATCTCAATATGTTCCATCATATTTTCTTCATTCAGCATCAAAGCCTGATTTGCTCGCTCACTGTAATTATATGGAGAAACCGAAAAATTTTTGATACGCTTCAGAGCTTTCTTTTCATTCAAACAATAAATCTCATTCAACGCGAAGATCACCTGATTCAGAGCAGAAACGGAACGGAACATATGACCAATCCCGTAATATATATCCTCTTTATTCATATAATTCTTTGCCAGTGTACACGAGAATTTTGCTTCAAACATAAAAAAGGACAGGAGTGCTGACTTCAATTTTTCCGGATAACATTCCGCTCTTTCTTTCAATCGTTTTAATTTTTCATTTCCATACAACACCTTTGATGATGCCAGTTCCCCGCGGTACATCACATTAAAATACGCATGCGGATGTCCTGTCTGATAATGCATGGATATATCCCCTGCATCTGTCTGTTCAACACACGCCTCTACACGTTTTATATCACGCAGAATCAGATCCACATCATATCCCTGTACGGTCAGCCACCCTCCGTAGTTAACCCAGTTTCCCCACTCTCCTTCGCTGCATATAAGGTTTTCCCGCCTTTCATCATCCAACTTCTTAGCGATCAGATTGAGCTGTCTAAAATCGATCAAATGACTGTCATAATATATCCCCACATCAATATCCGAACTTTCTATCGCCATACCCGTCGCCCTTGAACCGCCCAAAACAATCCCTTCCACAAAAGGCAGTCCGCTTAATTCGGAAACAACTTCCCGCAAAACATTTTCTACCATATCTTCTCCTGCTCCTGCATAAATACCGTTTATCTGCTGTCCGTATTTTATCACAGATACGCTTTCTTTCCTATCCCAATGACTTTAAATTCTTTCTATACCTCTGCATTTCCTCTTCCCCCACAGTATCAAGAACATACTGCAGTTCCCCAATCACCTGTTCTCTGTCCCTGGGCAGATAAGCAGCAGTCGGATAAAAATTTGATACACTATTGGCGAACAAATGCACTCTGATCTGCAAATTCCGAATAAAGATCTGCAGTTCTTCCAAGCGTTCCTTTTCACCGGCAGGCACAAATTCTCCCCTCTCGGCCATTTCATATAACTCGGTTCCCTCAAAGAGCGTCAGGGAATCTACAGAAATGAAGCGGGGATTTACCTTGCTGAAAACTTTTGCGCTGTTTACCGCATTTCGATGGCCATTTCCTTTACCGGCCAGTCCGGTCATGTAAACAAAATAGTATTCTATTCCGGCTTCATCTAATTTGCGGCACTGGTCAATAATATCTTTTGCCGTATACCCCTTATTGGCTAACCGCAGTGTAGCATTATCACCTGATTCTGTTCCGATACTAAGACCATTGATTCCCAGCCTTCTCAGTGCCCTTAACTGCTTCACTTTCTTATCCTTTATGTCCCTTATATTTGCAAACATGGCCATCGTCTGACATTCTTTTAAATACTCATGTACCAGCAGCGCTCTTGTCTTCAGATTGTCAAAACTCATAACAAACGGATTGGCACCTGTCCAGAAAATTCTTCTGGCAGTGGGCTGATAAGAACTCAATTCTTTTAAATCTTCCTCCCACTCACGCAAAGGTGCCATACGAAAACATTCCTCCTTATAAAGACTGCAGAACCGGCATTTATGATATGTACAGCCGGAAGCTGCCTGTATAATAAATGAATCGGCTTCATATGGCGGCCGCCACGTTCTGCCTGTAAAATGCATAAAATCACTTCCTTAAATTACTTTTATTGCTGTCATAAATGGCGGAGATTTTTTCGGTAATCCCTTAATTCTTCTTCCTTCACATTTTGTATGATTTCCTCGAGAACAGACAATACCTTTTTCCTGTCCCGCGGCAGATACCCCTGAATTGGGATTGCATTTGACGCCCCGCCCGCAGCAAACCATACAGGAATATTTAAATGCTCCACAAGCGTTCTCAGTTCCTTATATTTTTCAATTTCTGTTTCTTCCTGCCAATTCCCGTTTTGAATCTCCTGATAAAGCTCTGCGTTTTTATAAATCGTAAGCATGTTCGCCCCTATGACCTTTGGCTGTAACTGATTACATATAGCTGCAGTATCATATGCTCCTTTTTCTCCTTTTCCTGCACCCGAAATACCGGTGAGATAAAAGAAATTGTAGCTGATACCCGCCTTATCCAAACGCCTGCACTGTGTGAGAATATCCTGTGCTCCATAACCTTTATTCATGAACCTCAGCGCCTCATTATCCCCTGTTTCAATACCTATGGTCAGCCCATCATAACCTGCTCTCTGTAATTCCGCCAGCTCCCCGTCTGTTTTCAAAGTAATATCCGTAATTCTTGAAAAACAGCCAATACTTTTATTGTCCGGAAAATATTTGCAGATAAGAGCCGCCGTTTCCAATAACCGGGCCGCACTTAAGACAAACGGATTGGCCCCCACAAGGAAAACACGTGCTGCCCTATTATAATTCCATAAGCGAAATTGCTCCTTTGCTTCTTTTAGATCGGCTTCCACAACCTCCGGCGGCGTCATTCTGAATTTGAAGGGTAAATCGTCATATAACGTGCAGAATTTACATTTGTGATGCGTACATCCGGCTGTGGCCTCTATAAGTAATGAAGATGCCTCATATGGCGGCCTCCATACTGTTCCTGTATAATGCATCTCTTGTCTCCTTTCCTATATTCTACACAGATTATATCATTGTACACGAGGATTAAAAGTACTGTACTTTTTTGTAGTACCCTGTCTAAATACTGTACATTGATTTTTACATATCCATCTTATATAATACAGAAAAGGAGCAGAACAAATATGAAAAAAACAGAACAATCTATACAGAGATGCCTAACCATATCAACCGTTCAAAAAATACTGGGCGGCAAATGGAAAATCGAAATCCTTTATTATATCGGCCTGCAGAATGTCCGCAGATTTGGTGCGTTACGTCGTCATATAGGTGGAATAACAGAATCGTCACTGACCAAACAGCTCAGGGAATTAGAGTCTGACGGCTTTATCAACAGGTACGATTTTAAAGAGGTTCCTCCCCACGTAGAGTATACGCTGACGGACTTAGGCGAAAGCTTCATGTCGGTTCTGGAAGTGATAAAACAGTGGGGTGATCTGCATTTGAAATAATTTCCTGCCGGCTTATCTGAAGCTGAATATAACCATCCCGCCTGTCTTGCAGTTGCGCAGTTCCAACTGTGCTGCATGCGTTTTTGCCACTTCTGCCGCAAACCAAAGTCCAAGGCCATTGTGTCCATCCGCCCCGCGTGCCGCATCTCCGCGCCATAAGCGCTCGGTTGCATGACGCAGCGCAGCCTTGCTGAACCCCTCTCCCTCATCACGCACAACAATCTGCCATCCGTTGTCCGTCATACTGCCTTCCAAATATACATTCTTTCCAGCCGGTGTATGTTCTATGGCATTTTGTACCACATTGCCAAGGGCACGCAGCAAATGCTCTTTCTGAATCTCCGCACCACCCTCCAGGCCGTTTTGGGCTTGCAGGCGGACTCCCTTTGTTTCCGCAATCCCTGTTGTATTCCGGCAGAGTTCCTCGAACACAGCAGGCAGGCTGGTATATGCAAATGTCTCTTCCGTGCCGGCTGCGGTTTCCAGCAGGCTGGCCACATACTGTTTTGCCCGTTCATTGCCGGACAGGATCTTTTCCACCATTTTGCGGCTGTTCTCAGAAAGCTCTTCCTCCAGCAGAAGTTCCGCATTGCCTCCCACAAGAGTGAGCGGGGTTTTCAGATCATGGGCCAGCGCTGCGATCTCGGCCTCCCGTTCCTGCTGTGCCGCCCACTGGGAGGACAGGGAACTGTACAGTGCCTCCCGCATATGCTCCATAGCATCAAGCGCCTGGTCATACTCACGGATTCCGGCATGTGGAATCACAAAATCCAGTTCCTGGGCTCCTACCTTCTCACTCACCTCACTGAACAGCTTTAACCTGGCAGCCAGGCGCCGGCGAAGCCACAGGGTATTACCCAGTACGCAGAACGCCACTGCCGCAAAAAATGTAGCAATCCACAGGTATTCAAAGGGCGGCAGCCGGTTACGCAGCACAGGGTCAGCAAACTCTGCTCTGTAATACCAGTGAAAAATCACCGTACTCCCATCCGCATAGGTATACCGCAAAGTATCGGCCTCTTGAGATTCCTCCTGCAGAAGATCGTTTAAAGCTTTCAGCTTTTTTCCTTTTACATTACATTCCAGCACTTCACCGTTTTTTCCAAATAAAGCGTACTCTGCCAGAAAATCTTCACCGGGAGAATGAAAGGTCTCCGGCTTACCGGCAAGCATTTTTTCCACCTGCTGGCTGGGAACGATTCCCCGATAAACAATACCGGTATTTTGAAACCGCGACAAACCGGAAAACCATATCATACCGCACAACAGTGTACAGCCAAGCATAACTATGGCAAAACGTAAAAGCACAAAGGAAAGGCTTACAGAACGCTGTCTTTTCGCCATTTATACCCCACCCCCCAAACAGTTTCAATCGGACTAAGGCCGGCCGTTTTCAGCTTGGCGCGGATATTTTTGATATGCTCTGCAACAGCCGACGCATCCCCCTCCGCATCAAAACCGAAAACTGCTTCATATAATTGTTCTTTGGTAAATACCTGTCCGGCATGCAGTGCCAGATGCTCACAGATGGCATATTCACTCTTGGTAAAAGGCAGTATGTGCTCACCTGCCATGGCTGCTTTCGCCTGCATATCAAAACGCACACCGCCTCGTCTCAGGGTGTGGGTTGGCTGGCGCAGTTCCCGTCTCAGATGGGCATTTACCCGCGCACATAGCTCTGCTATGCGGAAAGGCTTTTTAATATAATCATCAGCGCCAAGTCCAAAGCCCTGTATCAGAGCAGCGTCTTCGGCTCTTGCCGTCAGAAACAGTATGGGGCAGTCCACCTCTGCCCGGATACGGCTGCAAAGGGAAAAGCCATCCTCCCCGGGCATCATTACATCGAGCAGCAAAAGGTCGTACATCCGGCATCTGGCAGGCTGTACAGCAGCGGCATCTGTCTCCGTGTCAACCTGATGTCCATCCCTTTCCAGGGCAGCACGCACCAGATCCAGCATATCGGGGTCATCATCGACCACTAACAATTTCGGCATAATTACTCTCCTCATATAATAAGTTTCATTCATTTTTCCTCATTACTTTACTCCTGTGTCACTTTCCCTTCCCATCTGTCAAACCAGAGGGTGGTTAGAACCAGAATCGCTAAAGTTATAATGATAGGCAAAACCACCTCGAAAAAAACGGGTATGCCTGATACATTCATACATTCTTTTAAAAATCGAACTCCCCATTCCCACGGAATAGCGGTCCAGATTTTATCACCCATGGGATTCTCAAAGATACCTGCTAAAATGGTTCCGGATACTCCCAATAAAACAGAAACGCTGGACCCAAACCGAAAAGCAGCTGCCATGTGTAGCAGGTATAAAAACAGGCTGCAGAATAAAAATATACAAAAAACCGCAAGATAAAAATCAAAATGTATTATGCTGCTATTTAAAAACCAATTGACTCCAATATAAAAACACACCTCATATAGTATCACATTTACAGCCGAAAGGAACAGCAGAAAGAACAATTTCCCCAGATACACACATTTTCGGGACTCCACCAGTCCCAGTGCATTTTGAAGCCCGTTTATATTTCTGTCTAAATGAATGAAAATCGACACAGCCATGCTTGCAAAAATGGGGTACCCTATCTGCAGCAAAAGGAAGAACGAACGCACATCGGGAATGATACGGTATCCGGCAGAACCGTAGTAAAGCAAAAATAAGGCTGTGATCACAATGGGTGTCAGCAAATGCAGCAACAGCATTGGAGTCCGTTTGATCTTTGTAAAATTGGAAAGGAACTCCCTTGTGACCGTCATTTCCGATACACCTGCCTTTCATACCAGCGGGAATAGAAAGCCGTAAGAGCGAAGGCAGCAAACAGGCTCAGCAGCACCAGCAATAAACTTTCTCCCATATTTAAAATCAATCTTGATCCCGGTTCAGCCAACAATCCGTTTGTCAATACGCCAAAGACCGTAACCATAAATCTGGCCGGCCAACTGTATGGAAAGATCCAAAACAAAGGTGTCAGGTAGAGAAACAGCCCGCTTGCTGCACTGGCAATCAGATTGATGATCATCGAAGCGACAAATCCCGTTTTTTGTTCCAAAAATAAACAGAACGGAATCTGCCATAAGAGAGATACCCATAATAGGCAGTAGCCCAGGATATGATACCCTGCAAGACGAACCGCGTCTGCAAAACCGGACAAAATGCATTCGCAGATAATCGTGACAATCGCCAGCACCAATGATATGACCAAAAGATTCCCTGCGATCAAGATTGTTTTAGACACAAATGTCTTCTTCAGGTCAATGGGCAGGCTGTATAAAGTATGGTATTGGTGCTTCTTTTCCTTATTGTTTACCAAATGGCACATAAACACAACGGACAATGCCGCGATTGGCATGGACCAATTGCAGACCATGACACTTGAAAAACCTCCCAACCCCATACCGATATACATAAATACCATGGAGGTCAAAATCAGGACCACCGGAATCACGATCGCAAGTTTCTGAAACAGGGAACGTTTATATTTCATGTTTTCTGCTTTTAAATAAATTTGTAACATCAGGACGCACGCTCCTTTCTGATAATATCCATAAATAACTGTTCCAGATCCTCATTCGCGTCAATCTTATCCTCATACAGAAGGGAGCCATTGTATATGATCCCTATGTCATCAGCAACCTGCTGTACTTCGCTTAAAATATGGCTGGATACAATGACAGATATCCCCGACTCCGTGAATGTCCGGATCATCTTTCTCAGTTCCTCAATGCCAAAAGGATCCAGCCCGTTGGTTGGCTCATCCAGGATCAGTAGCTGAGGATCATTCAGAAGTGCCAGGGCTATCCCTAATCTCTGTTTCATTCCCAGTGAAAACTCCGATGTCTTCTTATTCTCAGCATCTGCCAAATCCATTTTCTGCAGTACCTCATAACATCTGTTTTTCCCGATTCCCATCAGGACAGCCCGCACTTTTAAATTCTCAAATGCCGTTAGATTCTCATACAGCGGAGGGGATTCGATCAGGGAACCGATAACCGATAAATCCTTCCGTTTCCAGGGGCGACCGCAGAATTGTATTTCACCCGAAGTCGGTCTTATAATCCCTGTGATCATCTTCAGCAGGGTGGATTTGCCGGCACCATTAGGCCCTAATAAGCCGTAGACTGTATTTCTCCTCACAGACAGTGACAAATCTTTTACTGCATATGTCTTTTTGAACTTTTTAGAAACATTTTGGGTTTTTATGATATACTCGGATGTCATACGCTCCTCCCTTTGACATTTAGCCGCCGATTTTTCTATACTCTGTTTCATATAATTTGCCTCCTTTTTCTTTACTGATGTTATGATAGCAGGCAATTTTAAGGATTTTATAAGGAAACGGGCATTTACTCACATTTTTTTACAGAAAAAAAGGCATATGCCTCTTTGACATATACCTGTTCACTTTCTATTTCTAACCATTATCAGGGCCTGCATTTTATCGGCACATTCTTTCCATGGTTTCCTGCACCGTAATGCAGCTTGCGTATCTTTTGTTCCAAATAAAATCATTGTAATATTTATACGTCTCTTCTGCAGACATATAGGCATTGTCAAACGTAGAATTGGACTCTTTTGGTACGATAATTTCAAATCCGTGTTCAAAACCGCATTTGACAGCAGCGTCTATGCAATATTCCGTCTGCAGCCCCACCACGATCATTTGCCCAACCTGCTTTTCGTTTAGATATTCCAGAAGACCGGTCTCTTTAAAAGGGCTGTTTACGGTTTTGTCAAAAATCTTCTCATTCTTACACGGCTTAAATTCTTCATATATTTCAAAACCCTCCGTTCCCCTTGTCAATGCCCGGCCGGCCCCATCGTCATGGCGGACATATATGATTTCCGTATGCGTCTCTCTTGCCGTTTTTATCAGTTTTTTTACATTAGATACAAATATATCATAGTGATATAAATCCGTGTTTGTAATAAGCTTCTGCGTATCAATCACCAGTAATACCATGTGCAGCATCCCCCTAAAATATAAATCAGCTTATCCCTGCGTTTTTTATACAAATTCCATATCTATCAGCCATATCTTATCACAGACATATAGGAAAGTCATTTCTTTTCTGCCGATTCAGGCGTAATTCTACACCCCTGGGTTACTGTCCCTTGTCCGGCAACAGGCTTCGCAATGTACAGACATGGGACACTCGATTCCATGTCGTACTGGCTGCCTCGGGATTTTCCAACTCTTCCATTGACAAAGCCAAATACAAGGAATATAATCTATATGACTAAAACATATTGTTTAGTCATATAGATTGGAGGATAAATCTATGCCAAAGTTCAGTGACGCGGAAAAAGAAATCATAAAGCAGAAATTGATGCAGGAAGGAGAACGGCTGTTTACTTCATATGGAATAAAAAAGGTGACCATTGACGAGATCGTACAGGCTGCCGGTATTGCCAAAGGTTCCTTTTACTCTTTTTATTCCAATAAAGAACACCTTTACATGGACATTGCCGGAAATCTGCAGTTTAAAATGTGGCGGGAAATGGATGCGTTCTTAAATGAAAACCGTTCTTTACCGCCAAGGGAGCTCTGCAAACAGTGTTTTCTTTGGATGTTCAAAGAATTACAGCGGTATCCCATGCTGAAACAAGCCAACAGTGAAACGGCTGATTATTTATACCGCAAACTGCCCCCTGAAGTGATCGAAGCACATACAAAGGATGACGGACATGAACTTATCAAGCTTCAGGAATATGGTGTTCAGTTCAAATGCGGCATTGAGATAGCGACAAAAACACTGCAGACACTTGCCATCAGTTTCCTGAATCTGCAGCAGGAAAACGCTGCTGATCAACAGACGATCATGGAACTTATTCTGGACGGTGTGTTAAAGGAGATGATAAGTGATGAAGGTGATTGATGTTCAAAATGTCTTTCTAAAATATCCATCTGCCAAATCAGATACCATTCGCGGAATCAGTTTTGCTGTTCAGCAAGGCGAGATATTTGGCTTTCTCGGTCCGTCCGGCGCAGGAAAAAGTACCATGCAGAAAATCTTAACGGGGACTCTTAGGAATTATCGCGGAAATGTTCGTGTTTTTGATACAGAGATGAAGAACAGAACAAGTGATTATTATGAAAATATCGGTGTGGATTTTGAGTTCCCCAATTTTTACAGTAAATTCACTGCTGCCGAAAATTTAAAATATTTCGCGTCCCTCTATTCCCGCAAGCCCCTGGACCCGATGGAGCTTTTAGAAAAGGTGGGTCTTCGCCATGACGCGGATAAAAAGGTAGCGGATTATTCTAAAGGCATGAAAATGCGGCTTGGTTTTGTGCGCTCCCTGCTTCATGAGCCGAAACTCCTTTTCCTGGATGAGCCTACCAGCGGTCTTGACCCGGCAAACGCCAGAATACTGAAAGACATGATCTTAGAGCAGAAAAAAATGGGAAAAACCATCATTCTCACCACCCATAACATGCACGATGCAGAGGAGCTGTGTGACCGTGTCGCTTTTATCGTTGACGGAACCATTAAAGCAATTGACTCTCCCCATGCTCTGCGGAAAAGCGGTGCCGATACAGAAGTGGAATACAGTTTTTCGGAAAACGAAAAAGAGATAAGAAATATCTGTACGCTCTCCGGTCTTGCCCATTCCCAGAATTTCCAGTCGGCGCTGAAAAAAGGCAGCCTGACAAGTATTCATTCAAAAGAACAAACACTTGAGGATATATTTATTGCGTTGACCGGAAGGGGGCTGCAATGAGACTCTTAAATGCCTTAAAAAACGATATTCGTTTTCAGATAAAATATGGTTTTTATTTTCTATATGCCTTTTTCAGCGCTGTGTACATTGCTGTGCTTTTGATCATCCCCCGGGAATATAAAAGTATAACCGCATCCCTTATCATTTTAACAGACCCCGCAATGCTCGGCCTTTTCTTTATGGGCGGGATCTGGCTGCTTGAAAAAGGGGAAGGCCTGCATGGTTTCTGGAGCGTTTCCCCTCTCCGGCCGGTGGAATACGTATGGTCCAAATCCGTATCTCTGGCAATCCTGTCAACGGTATCGGCTGACCTGATCGTTCTGTCTGCCATGAGAACCGGGGTGAATCTTGTGCTCTTATCCTTCAGTGTGTTCCTTGGCGCAGTTGTCTTTAATCTCATGGGATTGATGGCGGCATCCTTTGCCCGTTCAGTCAATCATTATATGATCATCGTTTTGCTTCCTGCTGTTCTGCTGTCAATACCGCCGGTCCTCACAGCGTTTGGAATCACGCATCCGCTCTTAGAGATTTTTCCGGGAACGGCACTGTGGCATTTGATCAACCTTTCCGTCCACGGCTCCCGGAGTATCCATGGCTGGATGTGGATGAATCTTCTTATCTGGCTTGGCATCGCATTGTTTTTGGCTGACAAACGGATTGGAGCTGCTTTGGAATCAGAAGGAGGCGGAGGCACATGAAACATACAGGGAAACTTTTTAAAATCGGATTAAGACAGATAGCAAAAGACGGCATGCTGCTCGTTCTGATTCCGGCACCGTTTTTAGCCGGAATATTTTTTAAGTTTGCTATTCCATATATCAATACCATACTGATTAAAGAATTCGCCTTTTCCATAACGCCCTGGTATGGTCTGATGGACGGTATGCTGATTTGTCTGACACCTATGTTTGTCGCAATGATATCTGCATTTTTGCTTTTAGAAGAGAGAGATGAGGGGTTAAGTGCCTTTTATCAGATCACGCCTGCAGAGGGCCGTTCCTATTTATTTGCACGTATCGGACTTCCCATGATATGGGCGTTTTTTATTACCATGACAGTTGCTGCAGTGTTCAAACTTTCATCCTTTTCTTTTAAAATCCTTCTGTCGAGTTCGGTTATCAGCAGTTTTACCGGTATCTTTTTAGCCATGATGGTGGTCTCCATTGCCGGAAACCGCGTTGAAGGTCTTGCGCTTTCAAAACTGATGGGGATTAGCTTTGCAGGGCTTATTTTAATATGGTTCATACCTGCTCCGTATCATTTCATAATGGCATTTCTTCCGTCTTTCTGGATTGGAAAATTGCTGATGGACGGGGCAAGTCTCTTTTCCTTTTTGTTTGGTCTGCTGACCTGCTTTTTGTGGGTCGTCTTTTTTACGAGGAGGTTTTTAAAAAGAGTTTAGGTAAAGAATTGACGAGTAAAACAAAATTAACATCTGACAGATTTGTGTCAGCTCTCCTTTTTAAAAAAGCGCCTGCTATTTCCAGCAAGCGCTTTTAAAGCATATTAATTCATAACAGATATCACCGGCATAAGATATGAAACACATGGTACCCTTCTGTTCGCTCTTAAGCAAAACTTTATTATGCCAGCAGATGTCTCACCATCTCCCCATCAAAAACTACTTTTGCCACACGGTCCACTTCTATCTGATACAGCGCATTGGCCGCCATGTGCTCTGCCGCCTGTTCCAGGTCACGGATACCTGTCGTATCTGCATATTTTTCTATGACTGCGTCAACAGCCTCTGCAGTCACAACACATTCCTTTTCCTGCAGGCCCATACGTTTCAGGACTTTTGGCAGGGCAAATTTTGAAAATATGATTTTCTTTTCCTCCGCCGTGTAATCCGGAATATCAATGACAGCAAACCTTGACATGAGCGGTGCGCTGATCTGCTCCTTATCATTGGCTGTAGCTATGGGATACACGCCGACCGTTGGAACCATACACTCAATATAGTTATCTGTAAAGCCCAGATTGTCGAGAAGGGTCAGAAGCACATCCGCCGGATTTCCATTCCCCTTTCCGGAAGACGCTTTATCCAGCTCGTTGATAATGAAGACAAGGTTGGATTCTCCCGCCATGGAAAATGCCTCCATAATGATTCCCGGTTTTGCATTTGCATAGATACGGGAGCTTCCGGTGAGCTGTTCCGGGTCGTTGATGGAACTCATATCCAAGGTGGTCCACGGCAGTTTTAAAATGCGGGCAACCGCATAGGCGATCTGGGATTTTCCCGTGCCCGCAGGGCCCACCAGCAGAATGCCGTATGCAGGGAGGGTATGTGTGCGGTTGATCTGTATGATCGTTTCCATGATCCGCTGCTTCACCCTTTCCATGCCGTAGAGCTCTTCATCCAGAATTCTGCGCGCTTCCTGAGGGTCAATGGCTTCAAAATAATTGTTTTTCCATTGAATATTCATCATAATGGAAAGTGCACGCTGCGCATGTCTGCGCTCCTCCGGGGAGACTTCATGGGAGCGTGCGACAGCAAGGTTTCTTCTGGCCCAGAGGCGTATATTATCAGGCAGAGTCTTACCCGCACAGGTCATAAAATCCGTTATGCTCTGCAGGCTGGTGAGCTTCATGCTGTCACCGGTTTCCTCCTGGTCCTCGTCCTCAATCTCCTCTGCAGGTGCACCGCCTGCCAGTAATCTTTCAATCATGAACTGAAGAAATCCATCCTCTGCGGAGAGCTTTGTCCCTCCTCCGAAAGCAATTTCCCGAATCTTGTAGACTGCATACCCGTCTTCCATGTTCTTGCCGGACAGGCGCACATTAATGCGGTTCTCACCCAGCCAGTGAAGGAGGCTTACAAAGCGGGCGTCTACTTTGAGAATATCTGCCGGCACCGTACCGTCTTCCTCTTTGAACTCAAATACCGTCTGCTTATCCTGATCTGCAAAGACACCACAGGAATGATGTTTCCATTCCCGTTTATGATTGTCCAGAAGCAGGATGGGCTTTTGGGGTGAAGCAGCGTTCTCATTGGAACGAAATACCGTGTATGTACAATGGAACTCATTACTCTTTTTGTCGTCTGAACTGTTGCTGAAATCAAATACTGGCATATTGGCACACTCCTTTTATTTTAAAACTAAAACACGTATATGGCGCGATATGTGGCAGAGACGGCTCTGCCCGTATGTAGTATACCTATTTTTCCATCTATTTACAAGCTCCTTTATACTGAGTCAACAAAAAAAGAGCGCCATTTTCTCTTTCCAAATGACGCTCTGTGTTCCAATCCTGACTCCTCAACAATATTTTATTCAGTTTTCCTCAAATAACCGTGCCTTCTTACTCCTTCTGTAAAGTACAGCCGCACTTGTTCCTCCGACAGCCAGCAGAATGATTGTATATATAAACATAAACACATATCCTCTGTTTCCATAGTGATCCAGCCAGAACCCAAACAGGGAATGCTGGAACAAATCCGGTGAGTAAGCAAGAGCCGCGTATAAACCCATTGCCGTACCGCTGGCCTGTCTGGCAACATTTGTTTCCGGAGGCAGTGCCAGACAAATATTGGTAAATAAGGTACACACGATTCCGGTAATAAGAGACACTGCCACCAGAACCCCCAACGGAACTTTTGCAGAAAAAAGAAGAATACATATAAGAAATACAATCAGCGCGGAAGTTCCGAATATTACCATTCTGGAGACATATTTCGTCTTCGTTGCAATCTTGCCCAGAATAGGGCTGAACAACCTTCCTCCGTATAGATTCAGCACTCCCAGCACTCCGGAAAATGTCACCGCAACGCCAAACACATCATTAAAATACGGTACAAAATAAGACGTGGTAGCCATGGTTGAAAACATACAGAACCCGCATATGATCATCATCCAAAGCCCAGGTTCCTTCATAACCAATGCCAGCTGGGAGAACGTAAACTTCTCATTCTCATCTCCTTCCGTATTCACATCCTCTACCTTCCTGAATATGAAAATACATCCCAGGGCGGATACAAATGTAAATCCCGCATAAACCCACACAACTGTTGAAAATGCAGGGACCTGTCCCACAGATTTTTCTGCGAGATTATATACATATAAAGAAGTAAAGTTGATAACCATATAGCCGATTGACTGTGCAAAAGAAAACATGCCAACCGATTCACCAACCAGATGCTCCGGCACTATCATACGGGGCAGTTTAAAAATAGATGGGTTAAACACAAAAAATGTAGTAACACCAAACAATCCCCATATAATATACATATTGATCACTGACGGTGCCAATGCCAGCCATACACTGAGAGCCGTGGTTCCAAGCAGCGATACAATAATACATTTTTTATAATCCAGTTTATCTGTGACAAAGCCTCCTATGAGGTTAAATATCACATTTCCAAATCCATACACTGACATGATCAGTCCAAGCTGTGTGTTTGTAGCACCGGTTGCCTTCATCATGGGATCGTAAAAAATCCCTTTGATATAGGGCAACGAATAAGACGCCGCATAGCAGATGCCTGCAATCATCAATGCCCCAGTTACCCATCCCCCAAGACCTTTTTTCTTCATACATAAACCTCCCTTTTAGGGTTTCCGGCATAACACCATTAATCCATCCGCAGCTTTTACTCCTTTTCCCTCCGGATATACAAAAACCGGATTGATATCCATCTCCACCAGTTTTTCCCTGTAATCTTCTGCCAGACGGCTCACAGATACCAGGCAGTCTGCCAAAGCTTTTATGTCAAGAGGAGGCTGTCCCCGGTATCCCGCAAGCAGCCTGCTGCTCTTCAGGGAACTTATCATCTCTTCTGCTTCCCAGTGATTTATGGGGGCAGGATACAGGACTGCATCCTGGAAAATCTCTGTAAAGATACCGCCCATTCCCAGAAGGATCATTGGTCCCAGATTGGGGTCACAGGTAACACCGATTATCATTTCCAGACCTTCTTCCAGCATCTCCTGAACCAGTATGCCATTGATTTTTGCATCCGGGCGCTCTTGTTCTGCACGTTCCATGATACCTTGATAGGCATTTTTTATCTCTTGTTCTCCCTGAATCCCAACACGTACTCCGCCTATTTCTGACTTGTGCAGGATATCATTGGATTCGATTTTCAAGACCACCTTTTTGCCCATTTCTGCCGCGCAGGCCGCCGCTTCTTTCCAGGTAACCGTCAGTTTTTCTTTCGGACATGGAATCCCATAATCTATAAAAATCTGCTTTGACTGATGCTCGGACAGTGCGATTCTGTCTTCCTCCTGTTTGTTCTGCAGTGCGGCAATTGTACCGGTACGGTTTTCAGCAGTTTTTAAAAATGCAGTGTAATCCATCAAATGCCGTATGACCCGGTATCCGTAATGCGGCGGCGGCAGTATGGGAACACCGGCAGCTTTGAGTTTTTCAAGAACCTCTTTCTCTCTTCCGGATTCAATGAGCGGAACTACAGCGGCCGGCTTTTCCGGATGTCGAATGCAGTAACGGATCAGACCTTCCAGGTAATCGTAAATTGTGATATCACTAATTTTCTCTGTTATCTGCAGAGAGGTTACCAGCATCTCCACCTGGGAATCTTCCATCACGATTTCTGCCACCTGTTCAAAGGTATTCCCATCACTTCCACCGGTTAAATCCATGGGATTCTGCGCTGTGGCAAAGGGTGGCAGAACCTTTTTCAGCCGTTCTGTGGTCTCCTTAGAAAAATCAGGAAGTTCCAGACCGTACAGGGAACCTGCGTCCGCTGAGATTGTTGTCTCCCCTCCTGATATATTTACAAATGCCAGACTGTTTTTTTCCGGCAGTTTTGGGAGCGTTACAATTGCAGCACAGACAGAAAGAAGTTCCTCCAAATCCTCCACCCGGATAACTCCAAACTTCTTAAACAGCGCATCTGTATGCTTATCACATCCACTGAGATTTCCGGTGTGTGAGGCGGCAGCTCTGCTGCCTTTCTGGGAGCGTCCCGCTTTTAGGATAACAACCGGTTTTCTCTTTTCCACTGTTCTGTGCAGTACCTGCGCGAACTTTTCCGGCTTTTTTATTCCTTCCATATAAGCAGCTACAACTTCTGTATTCTCATCCTCCACCAGGAACTCCAGATAGTCCTCCATAGTCACAATTTTACTGTTTCCTGCGGATATCACATAGGAAAAGCTCCCCTTGGCGCTCTCCATCAGCCCCATGCAGACTTGACCGCTCTGAGATACCAGGCCGATTTTTCCTGCACTCTCCCTGGCCTGGAACAGAAAACCAAAGGCAAACACCCGGTCCACGAAATTTAAAAATCCCGCGCAGTTTGGCCCCATAACAGCAATATCCAAATCTTTTGCCTTTGCTGTCAATTCCTCCTCCATCCTGACATCTTCCGGCAGCTTTGTCTCACCGTAGCCGCTCGCAAAAACAACTGCGCCTTTTGCTCCTTGTTCAGCAGCTTCTTCCAATAATGCCGGTACTGTAGTTTTCGGTGTACAGATGACAGCAAGGTCTATTTTCCCCGGAATATCCGATATCTTCCGGTAGCAGGGAACGCCGAATACCCTGTCATTTTTCAAGCTCACAAGATACAGATCTTCCATCCGTTCCCTGCATTGTTCCAGAAACATTCTCGACGCGAAACCTGCCATCGTTTCTCTCTCCGTGGCTCCCACAATCACTATTTTCTGTGGGCGCAGCAGCTTATTCAGTTCCATTTCTTCCCCCGCTTTCTATGAATACAGTCTGTATCCTGCATCAAAAGCCGCTATATTGGCCGACAGATATTTTCCTTTGCCCTTTTTGTCGAAATAGGCGGCGATCGCAGCGGCAAGCTCCTCTTTTCCGAACATCCCTGTGGCCTTTTCCAGAACTCCCAGCATAACCAGATTGGCACCTTTGGAATTCTCTGCACCGGCAGATAATTCATTTGCCGGTACGGAAAGGGTCGTGATATCCTGCCGTGTAATTTTGTCTGCCTCCACCATATCTCTGTTATACAGCAAAATTCCTCCAGGCTTTATCATATGCTCAAACCGTTCCACGGAAGGGGCATTCATGGCAAGCAGAATGTCCAGTTCATTGCAGTAAGGACTTCCAATCTCTTCATCCGACAGCTTTACATTGCAATTGGCTGTCCCGCCACGCATCTCAGAGCCATAGGAGGGATACCATGTAAGATTCTGCCCCTTCCGGAAGCCCGCTTCTGCGAGGATCAACCCAGCGGTCAATACACCCTGTCCTCCAAATCCGGCACAAATTATTTCCTTATTCATAAGCTGGCATCCTCCTTCCCAATAAATTCTCCAACAGGAAATACGGGCATAATCGTATCTTTGATATATTTCGCTGCTTTCACCGGTTCCATTGCCCAGTTTGTGGGGCAGGGAGAAAGCAGTTCCACAAGGCTGTATCCTGCTCCCTGCATTTGCTTTTCCAAAGCCCTTTTTATATACTTCTTTGCCTTTCTGATATTCGCCGCATCACAAAAGGAAGCCCTGGCCAGATAGGCGATATCCATTTTATTGAGAAGTGAAACCACATCCAGTGTGCCTCCTCCTTCTTCCATACTTTTTCCATGTACGGAAGAACTGGTTACCTGTCCCTGAAGTGAGGTGGGAGACATCTGGCCTCCGGTCATTCCAAACACACAGTTATTTAGGACAATTACAGTAATATTGTCATTTCTTCTTGCAGAATGGATTGTCTCGGCAATTCCAATAGAATAAGCAGCACCGTCTCCCAGATAGGCAATGACGGGATTTTGGGGCCTGGTAAACTTGACTCCCACTGCTGTGGGAACCGGTCTTCCATGTGCTGCCTCTATTGTGTCATATCTCCAGATATCAATGGGCATCCCTCCGCAGGCTACATCCAGTACGGCGATTGCTTCTTCCTCCCGCCCTAACTCCTGGAGCACTTCCCCGATCAAACGGATGGCAATTCCATGGCCGCATCCCGGGCAAAAAGAATGTCCGTCCGTATATGTTATTCTTTCCGGCGCCTTTACCATCATTTAAAACACCTCCCTCTCCATCTTTCCTTCTAATATCTGTACCGCTTTTTCAACAATGTCCATACTTCTCGGCACTTTTATTCCTGTCCCGTATGTATATACAGGGTATCGGCACTGCACAGACAGCTTTACATCCTCTGCCATCTGACCGGTAATACTCATCTCCACTGTCATAAACGCTCTGCAATTTTCTCCCAAATCAGCAAATGCGTCCACAGGGTACGGAAAAATAGAAATAGGGCGGATGAGACCCAGACGGATTCCCTGTTTTCTTGCTTTTGAGACAGCTTCCTTACAGACTCTGGCACTGATTCCGTATGCTACGAGAATCAGCTCTGCGTCCTCAGTGAGAATACTCTCCCATCTCTGCTCATTCTTTTTCATTTCCTCATATTTCTCTCTCAGAAATGTGTTGTAATCATCCATATAATAGAAAACATTTGTGATTTTCTTTGATTCCTGCCGGCCTTTGCATCCTTTTACAGTCCAGTCATCTCTGTCAATATCTACCTCTTCCTGCGGCGGCAGACACACAGGTTCTACCATCTGCCCGATTGCCGCGTCTGAAAGAATGATAACAGGGTGTCTGTATTTCTCAGCCAGAGGAAATGCCTGCATCATCAGATCCACACTCTCCTGAACAGATGCCGGGGCTAATACCAGAAGATGGGAATCTCCGTGTCCGTTTCCTCTTGTTACCAGCTTATAATCGCACTGTCCCTGGCTGATTTCTCCGATACCGCTTCCAAATCTGGCTACATCCACGATCACAGCCGGAATATCACCTGCGATCAGATAGGAAAGCCCTTCCTGCATCAGTGAAAAACCGGGGCCGGAAGAAGAAGTCATGGCTCTGGCGCCTGCCGCTGCTGCTCCTAATACCATATTAATGGCTGCCAGTTCTGATTCGGACTGTATAAAGGTTCCTCCTGCCTCCGGCATCCGCTGGCTTAAATATTCCAGTATCTCATTCTGGGGCGTAATGGGATAGCCGCTGTAAAAACGGCACCCGCTGCGGATTATAGCTTCAGCCAGCGCTTCATTTCCCTTCATCAATACCTTTTCCATAGACTTTTGTCCCTCCTCTTCTCACTGTACTTTCCCGGAACAGATTTCAAATACATAGTCCGGACATACCGTGTAACATGTGGCACAGGCTACGCACAGTTCCTGATTGACTTCCACGACTTCATACCCTTTTTTATTTGTTTTTCCAGATCTGCTGACTGCCCCTTTGGGACATTCCTCTATGCATCTTCCGCAGGCTTTGCAGCGGTGAAGATGAAGTATTACTTTCTCCATAATTTCCTCCTCTGTCTACAGTAAATTCTGCACCTGGCCCATTTTCCCTTCACAGTAATATCTCGCATTGTACGCTCCGATTTCCAGTGAGATCCGGTATGCCTCATCCGAATAAAAGGCTGTATGCGGTGTTAAAATCACATTGTCCCTGTGCAGAAGCGGATTCTTAGTTAAATCCGGGGTTTCACTTTCCAGAACATCAAGCGCTGCACCTTTTACCAGCCCCAAATCCAGGGCCTGTACCAAATCTGCCTCTACGACAGCTCCGCCCCTGGCTACATTGATGAGAAACGGCTGTTTTTTCATCTTACGGAACATATCCATGTTCAAAAGCCCCTCATTATCTTCTGTCAGGTTCATATGTACACTGATGATATCCGAAATTTCCAGCAGTTCATCCAGCTCTGCCCGGTTCACATTCATATTGTCCATAACCTCTTTTGACACATATGGATCATAGGCCACGATCTTCATTCCGAAACTCCGGGCTCTTTGCGCAACCGCTTTACCGATTTTGCCAAATCCGATGATTCCCAGCGTTTGCCCCTCGATTCTGTGCACTCCCATTTTCTGAATAGTTTCCATTTCCCATGCGTAGTCTTCCTCAATTCTCCTTCTCAGATAAGGGAAACGACGCTCCAGAGAAAGAATCAGAGCCAAAGTGTGGTCAGCCACTTCCTGTGTACAGTAGCCTGATACATTGGTCACAGCGATTCCCCTGCTTTTTGCATACTCTACGTCCACAAAGTTAAAGCCTGTCGTTTCCAGTGCAATAATTTTACATTTCTGCATTCTGTCAATTGCTTCTTTTCTGATAGGCGCAAAGTCTGAAATCACTGCATCTGCCTGGCTTAAAATCTCATAATAAGCATCTAAATGTTCCGGTTCATACACTGCCCTCAATATTTCCGCATCCGGGGGCAGGCAGTTGATCTCTGTCTGTAAATCTCTGTCTTTTGTTTCTGGAAATACTGTAAATACAACTTTCATTCTTCTTTACCTCCTTGTTTTCCTGCTGATTGAAATACTTTCAGTTTTGCTTTCTCTTCCGGCGTCTGTCTGCCCCAAATACTGATCGGGAAAAAGAGCAGCGCTGACACCGCAAGCCCGGGCCAGAAACTGTCTGTCTCAAAAATTTTTCCCCACTTCAGGGCATTGCCCAAAAACCAAAATAGTACGACTGCCAAAGAACAGGCCGCCGAATAAAAGGCTGCGCTGCTGTTCGCTTTCTTCCAGCACACTCCGAGAACGGTTGGAAGAAATAATCCGGCAGAATTAATCGTCAGTGCAATAAACAAAACATCAATAATATCCTGCCGGTACATTGCAAAAAGTAATGCCACAAATCCTATTCCAAAGGAACAGCACGTACTTAAATGTCTTATTTTTTTATCCGTCACATCCCGGTTGATATATCTTTGATAGATATCCTTCGTTAGATTTGTAGATGCTGTCAGCATTAAAATATCTGCTGAAGACATTATGGCAGCTATAATTCCCACCACTACAATTCCCCGCAGTCCCTGGGGAAATATATGGATGATCAAATAAGACAGCGCATTTCTGCTATCCGGCAGATCAGGCATAATAACCTTTGTACTAAGTCCTAAAAAGGTGGCTGACACCGCAATGATGAAAATTCCCGCAGCAGCCAGCAGAGAGCCTCTTCTGGATGTCTTCACATCTTTTGCCGCTATACACCGGGTATATCCATCCATATTTGTATAGAAGGAAAACAAGGTCGTTAATCCCAGTGCGATGATACTTGGCCACCCCCATGCTCCGAGATTCATATAGGAATCCGGCAATGACTGAATCGCTGATATACCGCCGTCCATATGCATAATGCTGAGCGGAACCCCGAGGATCACAATACCCAGAAGTAAGATTACGGTCTGTACCCAATCCGTGTAGGTGACCGCAAGGAGACCCCCGAAAGCAGTATAAAATGTGATCACTGCTGCAACTACAATCAATGAAACCTTTGAGTCCCATCCTGTCAGCGCACTTAATGTACTCCCTCCTGCCAGAAACTGACTCGCCACAAACCCGATCATACCCAGAATTGTACAGATGGTTGCCACCATTCTCGTTTTGGAATCGTATCTGCTTTCAATAAAATCCGGATATGTCAGTAAGTTCAATTTTGTACTCAGCCTTTTTATGGTTCCTGTAAACGTAAACGCAAAAATCACAAGACTGACTGCAATGACAACCACATACCAGACTGCCGTTATCCCCATGGAATACGCTCTCTCGGCAGTCCCCACAATAGAAGCACCTCCTATCCAGGAAGAAAGCCACAGACATGTAATGGAAAACACACCTGCTTTTCTGCCTGCCACAAAATAATCATCTGAATCCTGCTGTTTTTTACCGGAATATATACCTATAAAGAGCATACCTGCCATATAAAAAACAATAATACCGATATCCAAACCACTCAAAGGAATACCTCCTTCCGTTCACCAGCCCCGCGCGCGAACTGGTCATACCAGTTATTAAGTACATTATACACTGGTACGACCAGTTGTCAATAATTTTCAGATATCATTTTCTCTATTTGTAAAATATGCAGATTTTTGGCACGCATTTTTTGTATATTATTTACAATCTCTCCCACAACACCATTGATTTTTTTCTTATAAAATGATATTTTATTAGGTAAATGGTATTTCATGCCATCTTACGTTAAATGGTCGGAGGAAAACAAATGGAAAAAGAATCAGAACCGAAAGGTTATCAGATAATTATCAGTGAATTACAGAAAATGCTTGCAAACGGTGAATTAAAATGCGGGGATAAACTTCCCTCTGAACGAAATATGACCACTCTCTTTCATCTGAGCAGAACATCTGTCCGTGAAGCCCTTCGGGCAATGGAAATGATCGGGATTGTAGAGAAACGCCATGGGGAGGGAAATTATATTGTAAATAACGCGGAAAGTTCCCTGACAGATGTACTTTCTATTATGCTCATATTGAATGATGGAGCTCTTGATGAATTCATGGAATTTCGTAAATGGATAGAACTTGGGGCAGTCAAAAGCGTGATCGCTTCTTCTTCCGAAGAGGAAATCCTTTCTCTGGATGAAAAATTATCTGCCTATGCCGATTCATCCTCTGTCCATGAAAGGACTTTAAAAGATATTGATTTTCATAAGGCTATCGTTTGTTTATCCGGAAATCCTTTTTTTATTTCCATTTTTAATGCCATCTCTGCTCTTGCCGTCAATCATCTGGAAACCATCATACAGAGGCTTACGTCTGACGGAAAAGACAGTGCAAAGGTAGATTCTATTTATCAGGAACATGAAATGATTCTAAATGCCATAAAAAAAAGAGATTATACTATGGCGGAAAGATTTCTGGATTATCACATCCAGACTTTCACATAAAGAGTCTTCTCCGCTGTGTATCGCAGCGGCATAACTGTTCACAAGCTGCGATACACAGCATTGTGAACAGCGGCGCCTGAAACCACATGGTATAAACACATGACGAAAATATTGGTAAAGACATTTCATTTTTTGCTTGACATTCCCCATTTTCTATGTTAATCTGTAACAAGTGTTTTGATAAAGCCTTGATTTCGCATATATCCGTAAGTCATTCTTTTATTCATGATTTACTGTTATATGCGTTTTTTGTTTTGTAAAATGCATATAAAAATTAGGAGGTATCTTTCATGAATAAAGGTACAGTAAAATGGTTTAACTCAGAAAAAGGTTTCGGATTTATTACAGGGGATGACGGATCTGATGTGTTCGTACATTTCTCAGGAATTAATTGTGACGGTTACAAATCTCTTGAGGACGGCCAGGCCGTGACTTATGATTTGACCAGAGGAAACCGCGGTATGCAGGCCGTAAATGTGTGTGCTGCTTAAACCAGAATATCACTGCACTGTCTTATGAATACCTGGCTGTGATACACAACAGCAGGTATTCGTAATCTGTATATCAATTAGTCAGAGCTATGATTGATGTTACAGCTAAGTCGGCGGGGTTTATTTTGTATTCCTTGCTGGCTCAACCTAAATTATCTGAATTTCACGATTCATTTATATATAAATTTTCTGCTGACAAAATTCTTATTTTCCAAAACTCTCCTATCCGTATTTATCCCCTATTCAAACTTTTATGCAATAACAATATCAAACGATCTGCATATAATAAACCAACAAATAATGTTCAGGTACACATATTATGAACAATGACCCCCGCGGTACAATCATTCAGCAGGGCAATATTATGCGCATAGATAATGCATTGATTGAAGAGGTATTCTGTTTTAATAATTCGATCGGTCATATCCTTATTTCCTATGCCGTTCCCGAGGCAAATCAGACCACTTCCATACAGACCTTACGTCTGAATATAGGCAGAAACACTGTGATTCTGAATATGTTCGGACAGCGTGTTGACGCCTGTCAGCTTCGGCAGGGTATGTGGATAAATGCCGTATTTTCCTCACGGATGACGCGAAGTATCCCGCCCCAGGCCAATGCGTTTCTCCTTCTTGTCAGGAGAAATCCCCGTCCGCAGACCAATACCACGGATGGACGGATTGCTTCCATTGACCTGAGAAACAGGTTCCTCTTTACGGGAAATCCCAATGATATCAACAGCCAGATCCGGTTCACGGTCACGGACGATACTGTTATTCTGAACCGGTTTGGAAATCCCATCAGCCTTCGGGCGCTCCGCCCCGGGCAGATGGTCAGGATCAACCATGCCAATTTCCAGACGGCCAGTATTCCGCCTCAGACCACTGCCTTCCGGATACAGGTGATATAGGAAATCTTATGGACACAAAAAAAGCTGGCATCTCATACAGAAATGTCAGCTTTTTTACTGCTCGCCTTTTTCATTATAATACAATTCCCAGCATCTCTATGAGAATCCCCCAGAACACACCTGTCCCATAAAGGATTCCAATGAGTCCCAGATTCTCTTTCATTCCTTTATTCGTTCTGCAAAGCACCAGAACGCCCACTCCGGCTCCCACCAGAAGCCCTGCCATCATCTGTCCTGCTCCCAGGATTCCTGTCAGGTAGAGCTGTGTGATGACCACAGAGGAGGCGCAGTTGGGAATAAGGCCCACCAGTGCAGCCAGTAACACACCAATCATGGGTTTGCTGCTGATAAAGTAACCGATATTATGGCTGCCCACCAGCTCCACGCAGAAACCGATTCCCAGGGAAACCAGGAATATGAAAACCGTGATCTGCAGGGTGTGGAGAAAAGCAGATTTGATGATGCTGCCGTTCTCACAGTGGCAGTGTTCGGATTCACACAGATCATGGATCTCTTTTTCATGGTGGTCCCTGTGTATATGTCTGTATTCTTCCCGCTCTCTTCTCTTCCTGCCGCCGAACCGCCATAATATGTCAATGGCAAATCCCGAGACAGCTCCCAGTACGATCTTCAGTCCCAGAATACGCAGGATTGTGCTTGCAGCCACGGATTCGGAGATAAAGATGGGCAGCATCTCATCTGAAGTGGAGAGAAAGATAGCCAGCAGTGTTCCTGCGGATATAACCCCGCCGGAGTAAAGACTGGCAGCGGCAGCGGAAAATCCGCACTGGGGAAACGCCCCCACAATGCCGCCTATAAGGGGACCAAAATGTCCCGACTTTCGCATAATCTGTTTCGATTTATTTTTTGTCTTATGTTCCAGGTATTCCATGACCAGATAAGTCAGGAAAAGGAAAGGAATCAGCTTCGCCGTATCCAGCAAAGCATCCAAGATCACGTCAAGTACCATTCATACAGCTCCCTTCCGCATCAGAGTTCATCACTGTGCCAGTTTCTAATCATAGCATAAAACCGGGACAAACTCAACGCCGGATTACTATATTTTACAGATATACCTAAAAACAGGCAGCGGCAGCAGAAATCCCGTGTCTTTCCGCTGCCGCTCTTTTTATGCGTTTTGATAACCTGTATATTCACTTGTATGAAGCAGTCTGTTTGCATTCTCCACCCGCTCTTTTGTGGGCGGTTCGATTCCCTGCAGGGGGTAGGGAATACGCATATCCTGCCATTTGAAAATCCCCAGTGTGTGATACGGCAGTACCTCAAAACGCTGTACATTGCCCAGGCTTTTAACAAACGCGTCCAGTTGTATCAGGTCTTCGTCATAATCGTTCCGCTCCGGCACAAGAACATGGCGAATCCATACAGGCTTCCGGATCTCTGCCAGATATCCGGCCATATCCAGGATATTTTCGTTGCTGCATCCTGTCAGAATCTTATGCTTTTCGCTGTCGATCTCTTTTATGTCAAGAAGCAGTAAATCCGTGACTTCCATAAGGCGGTTGAATTTATGGAAAAACGGCTCGTGCCTGGAAAACGGATTCCCGGATGTATCCAGAACCGTATGCACGCCATTCTCCTTTGCCTTGGTAAAAAGCTCCAGCAGGAAATCCATCTGCAGCAGCGGTTCCCCGCCGCTGACAGTGATTCCGCCCTTGTCTCCCCAGTATGCTTTATAGCGCAGTGCCTGCCCTAAAAGCTCATCTGCTGACATCATATCCATGGAACTGGTGCTCCAGGTATCCGGATTGTGGCAGAACTGGCAGCGCATTTTGCACCCCTGCAAAAAGATCACAAACCGGACACCCGGTCCATCCACGGAACCGAAGCTTTCTATGGAATGGATGGAGCCTTTTCTCAAACTAAATGCGCTCATGTGCGGAGCGGGCAATCACATCAAGCTGCTGCTCGCGTGTCAGGTCAATGAATTTCACCGCATAGCCGGATACACGGATGGTAAAGTTAGCGTATTCCTCTTTTTCCGGATGTTCCATGGCATCCACCAGCTTCTCTATGCCAAACACATTTACATTTAAGTGGTGTGCGCCCTGGTCAAAGTATCCGTCCAGTATGTGGACCAGATTGTTGATCCTCTCCTCCTCGGAATGTCCGATGGCACCCGGATTGATGGTCTGTGTGTTGGAAATTCCGTCAAGTGCCCACTCATACGGGAGCTTGGCAACAGAGTTTAAGGAAGCCAGAAGACCGTTTTTCTCAGCACCGTAGCTTGGATTAGCTCCCGGTGAAAGGGGTTCTCCTGCTTTTCTGCCGTCCGGAAGAGCGCCTGTGGCCTTGCCGTAAACCACATTGGATGTGATGGTCAGGATTGAGGTTGTAGGCTCGGAATTGCGGTAGGTGGGGTATTTTTTCAGCTTCTCAAGGAATGTGTGAAGCAGCCAGACTGCAATATCATCCGCCCGGTCATCATCATTTCCGTAGCGCGGAAAGTCTCCTTCTGTCTCGAAATCCACAGCCACGCCTTCCTCATCGCGTATCACCTTCACCTTGGCATACTTTACAGCAGAAAGGGAATCCACCACATGGGAAAATCCTGCGATTCCTGTTGCAAAGGTTCTGCGGACATCGGTATCGATCAGTGCCATCTCCGCTGCTTCATAGTAATACTTGTCATGCATGTACTGGATCAGGTTCAGAGTATTTACATACAGTCCTGCCAGCCAGTCCATCATGATCTCATATTTACGGATCAGCTCATCATATTCCAGATATTCGGAGGTGATCGGTTTGTATTCCGGTCCAACCTGCACTCTTGACTTCTCATCCAAACCGCCGTTGACAGCGTATAAGAGGCATTTTGCCAGGTTTGCCCGGGCACCGAAGAACTGCATCTCTTTTCCTGTCTGTGTAGCAGATACACAGCAGCAGATGGAGTAATCATCTCCCCATACAGGGCGCATCACATCATCATTCTCATACTGGATGGAACTGGTCTCCACAGAGATATAAGCAGCATATTTCTTGAAGTTTTCAGGCAGCCTGGATGAGTAGAGGACCGTCAGGTTCGGTTCCGGCGCAGGTCCCATATTCTCCAGTGTGTGAAGGATTCTGTAGTCCGTCTTAGTCACCATGGAACGGCCGTCCTGTCCCATACCTGCCACCTCCACGGTAGCCCAGACTGGGTCGCCGGAGAAGAGCTGGTTGTAAGAAGGAACGCGGGCAAATTTAACCATTCTCAGTTTCATGATAAAATGGTCAACCAGTTCCTGTGCCTCTTTCTCTGTCAGCATGCCATTTTCCAGATCCCTCTGAATATAGATATCCAGGAAGGTTCCCACACGGCCCACGCTCATGGCAGCGCCGTTCTGTGTCTTGATGGCTGCCAGATAGCCGAAATACAGCCACTGGACTGCTTCTTTGGCATTCTCGGCCGGTTTGGAGATATCGTATCCATAGCTTTGAGCCATTTTCTTCATATCGGCCAGAGCGCGGTACTGCATGGTGATCTCCTCTCTCTGACGGATGATCTCATCTGTCATGATACCGCAGCCGCAGTTATCGTAATCTTCTTTTTTCTTTTCCATCAGGAAATCAATACCGTAAAGTGCCACTCTTCTGTAGTCACCTACAATACGGCCGCGGCCGTAGGTATCCGGAAGTCCTGTGATAATCTTGTTATGACGGGCTTTTTTCATCTCCGGTGTGTACGCATCGAAAACACCCTGATTATGCGTTTTGTGATATTCTGTAAAGATTTTATGAAGTTCCGGAGCCGGTGTGTAGCCATTGGATGTGCAGGAATCTTCCGCCATTTTGATACCACCGTAAGGCATAAATGCCCTTTTCAGCGGTTTGTCGGTCTGCAGCCCCACTACCTTTTCCAGGTCTTTTAATTCTTCACTGATATAGCCCGGCCCATGGGAAGTCAGTGAGGATACGATTTCCGTATCCATATCCAGAACGCCGCCTTTTGCACGTTCCTCTTTCTGCAGTTTTGAAAGTGCAGACCAGAGTTTTTCCGTAGCTTCTGTGGGTCCTTCCAGGAAGTCCTGGTTTCCTTCATACGGCGCGTAGTTGTGCTGGATAAAGTCACGTGTGTTGACTTCTTCCTTCCAGATTCTACCTTTAAATCCATCCCATTGTTTGAAGTTATTCATCTTTGCAAGTCCTCCTTCTAAGACAATAATTGTGTCGGAAACTGTACTGTAATGTGACCGGACTCATTAAAAAAAGCCGGTCCTATCCAGACAGCTTCTGCCCAGACGGTCGGCTAAATCAACGTTATACTCCCTGTGGTTCATTCCACTTCCGCCAGTCATATAACACTTTTAGTATAAAGCATTTTTTTAAGAATTGTCAATAAAAGGAATAGAACTTTTATGTTCTTTTTAGTATACATTGCTGCAGAAAAGATTACCTATTACCGGAATGGATAGCCATTTGCAAAAGGCGGTAATCTGTACATGTGGTTCAAAGGACCGCTGCCCGCACCCAGATCAAGTCCATCCTGCAGCGCACCGGTCAGATAATTTTTTGCGTTCTTAATTGCTCTTTCCAGAGCGTATCCGGCGGCAAGATTGCAGGCAATAGCCGAGGAAAGTGTACATCCTGTTCCGTGTGTATTTGGATTTTCTATCCTCTTTGAAGAGAACCAGATGTATTTTCCTTTCTCATACAGCAGGTCATCAGCTCCATCTGCCAGATGTCCGCCTTTTAAAAGGACAGCGCCGGAACCGTAACACGCTATTTTTTCTGCTGCCCGCTCCATCTCACACGGTGTACTGACAGAAAATCCGCAGAGTGCCTCCGCCTCCATAAGATTTGGTGTCACCACTGCTGCCAGAGGAAAAAGCTCTTCTTTCAGAGCTTCCTGCGCATCTTTGGACATGAGTCTGCTGCCGCTTGTGGAAATCATGACCGGGTCTAAAACTACATCCTGTACCTGGTATGTTCTCAGCTTTTCTGCAATCACACGGATAATCTTTTCATTGGGTATCATACCGATTTTTACTGCATCCGGACGAATATCCGTAAAAACACAGTCCATCTGTTTTGCCACAAACTCCGCATCTGTTTCCCGGATACCGTATACGCCTGTTGTATTCTGTGCCGTGAGAGCTGTGATCACACTCATGGCGTACATTTTGTGAACGGTTATTGTCTTAATATCCGCCTGTATCCCGGCTCCTCCGCTGCAGTCCGAACCGGCGATCGTCAATACCTTTTTCATCTGTTTTTCCCCCATTCTTCCCAGCTTTCAAGATAAATATCTGCCAGTTTCAACAGTTTTTCTCTGTCCTTTTCCGAATAAAAATCGCGTATAACTGCCACTGTAAACCCGGATTTTTTTGCTGTCTCTGCGGCAAAATATGCATCTTCAAACACCAGAGTTTCTTCTTTTTTTGTACCTAAAATCCCCATCGCCAGCTCATAAATGCGCGGATTTCTTTTGCCTGCTCCGGCCTCTGTACAGGTGAGAAGGCCGGTAAAATATCCATCAATCCCATTATTTTTAAGAGCTGCCTCGATCAGAGGTCTGTCCGTAGATGTGGCAATGCACATTCTGACATTACGGCTCTTTAAATCCTCCAGTACCTGCAGAACGCCCGGTTTTATCCGAATCACTTTTTCATAACAGTCATATATCATCCTGTTGAATTCGTCAATGATCTCATCGCGTTCCAGGCGGATCCCGTAACTGCTGCGGAAATACTCTGCGGATTCCTCCATGGTCATGGTCTCCAGCTGCTCCTTCGTATCCTCCCCGGGTCTGATTCCTTTCCGCCTCAGATAGATTTCCCCTGCCCGGTCCCACAGCCCCATAGAGTCGAACAGCGTACCGTCCGCATCGAAGACAGCCCCTTTTATTTCTCTCATTTTTCTGTCATCTCCTTCGCCAGAGCCAGCAGCTCCTCACAGGCTTTTCTGATATCCGGCTGTCCGTAGATACCGGATATGACAGACACTCCGGCGGCACCGCTTCCGGCAAGCTGCATCAAATTCTCTTTCTTGATCCCTCCGATAGCCACAACGGGAATGGATACAGCCCGGCAGATTTCCTGCAGTGTTTCCCGGGATATCACATCTGCATCCTCTTTTGTAGAGGTAGAAAATACCGCGCCGACTCCCAGATAATCCGCGCCCATTTTTTCAGCCTGCAAAGCCTGCTCCACGGTTCTTGCAGAGACGCCTATGATCTTGTCAGGGCCCAGTTTTTCCCTGGCGCTTCCCGCCTCCATATCGCTTTGTCCCACATGTACCCCGTCCGCGTCCACAGCCAGCGCAATACCCACATTGTCATTGATAATAAAGGGCACGCGGTAGCTGGCCGCCAGCGCCTTCATGTCCTTTGCCTCGCGCAGGAACTCATCATCCGGCATATCCTTTTCCCTGAGCTGCAGAAGCGTGATACCTCCGTCCAGGGACGCCTTAACCTGTTCGTAAAGTGTCATTTCCCCCACCCAGGACCGGTCCGTAATGGCATACAAAAGCAGGGCACGCCTCACCAACTCTCTCTTCTCAACGCAATTCATATTTTGCTCCTCTCTCCAGCTCCCGGCCGGTCAGTTTATATACTTCATCGATCAGGTGATTCCTGCAGCCTGCGTTGCCGCTGTTCTCCTCTGCCATTTTCTCATATGCCTTCTCCCCGCACAGGCCCATGGTGATGACAGCAGCAGCCACGGCCTCCAGCTTTCTGTCAGGATTGGCAGCCAGATAGGCTGCGGTGAGGGAGCTTAACATACATCCGCAGCCAGTGATCTTTGCCATGACGGGATGCCCGTTTCTGATTATGTATGTGTTTTTTGTATCTGTCACAATATCCACTGCGCCGCTTATGGCGATCACAGCTCCTGTCCTTCCTGAAAAGTCTCTGGCCAGCGCTATGGTCTTTTCCAGATTCTCCTCTGTCACAGCATCCGCTGCGTCGGCATCCACACCTTTGGAGCTGCTTCTGCCTCCGGAAATGGTCTTGATCTCAGATATATTTCCCCGGATGGCAGTAAATGGAATCTCCCTGAGCAGCTCTTCTGCTGTCTCCCGGCGGTATGTGGATGCGCCGGCTCCCACAGGGTCAAGCACAATGGGGCGGCCAAAACCCGCAGCACTTTTTCCGGCCAGAAGCATGGCTTTTACAGAGCGCGGATGGAGAGTTCCCATATTGATATTTAAGCCGTCGCAGAGACGCCCCATTTCCTCTGCTTCCTCCTCCCCGTCCGACATCGTCGGGGAAGCGCCGCAGGCCAATGTAATATTGGCGCAGTCATTTGCAGTTACATAATTGGTGATGTTCTGAATCAGAGGCGATCTTTCTCTGACATTTTCCAGTATTTCTCCCAGCATTTCTGTTCTCCTCTCTGCATCCTGACAGGGCCGCCGAACACAAAAAGGGAGACGCCAACACGTCTCCCGGAATCGTCCTTCTCTCCCTACGCTGGCATTACCCATATCAGGTTAAAGGGTCGAAGTTGATTACTTCCTCTCAGCCTGCCGCTACAGACTCCCCTGATGAATTAACTGACTATAAGAATACCACACCTGCCTGTATCTGTCAAATACTCCCTGTCTATCCTCATTTCTTCTCCAGCCCTCTGTCTGTGAGTTCATAGATGGTATCGCACACCTCCTCCATATATTTCCTGTCATGGGAGATACTGATGACTGCCCCCTCAAAATCAGCCAGCAGTTTTCGGATGACCGGCCCGGAGAGCGGTGAAAAGTTTCTGGTCGGCTCATCCAGAAGGAGCACATTGCTGCCGTCCAGGCTCATTTTCAGAAAGAACAGCTTTGCCTTCTGTCCGCCGGAAAGCTGGGAGATGCAGTGGTCCATCTCATCCGCCGTGTATTTCATACTGCCCAGATAGGTGCGTATCCTGCTGATTTCTTCTTTGTCACCCGTCTTCTCAAGAAATTCCGGCGGCGTCCTGCTGCCGTCCATTTTTTCCTCATAGTTCTGCGGCATATAAGCGGCCCGGATATCGGTACGCCCCTCCATGGTTGCAGCAATTTTTTTAAGCAGTGTTGTCTTTCCCGTACCGTTTGCCCCGGTAATGCAGATTTTTTCCGGTCCTTTTACAGTCAGATGAATCTGTGTTGAGAGCAGCCTGTCTCCAACCGCGAGTCTGTCGAGAGAATACTCCAGCACTGTCTTACCGTTTGGAATGGAGGTGCCCTTTTGAAAACGGATAAAAATAGCATCCTCTGTCTCGGGTATCTCCGTCCTGTCCTCCGCCTCCCTCTGATACCGGCGTTCCATGGCTTTTACCGCATGCATTTTCTTTTTCAAAAGCTTGCCTCCGTGAGGATTCTGCCGGCTGATATTTCTCTGGTCACTCTCCACTTTCTGCTGGATCCTGCGGAACCGTTCCTCCTGTTTTTCAGCTTCCTCCCGCTCTTTTCTTGCGATGCGTTCCTGATTGGTGAGCCCTCTTGCCCTGTTTTCCATATACGTTTTGTAGTCCATCTTTGCCACCGTGTACCTGGGCTTTGTCTTTCTGTTGATCTGCTCCAGATGAATGATGACATTGGCTGTGCGCTCGATCAATGTCTCATCATGGGAGATATAGAGGATGGGAATATGACTGCTGTTCATAAACTGTTCCATCCACTCCAAAGTCCTGATATCAATGTCATTGGACGGCTCATCCAGCAGAAGGATATGGGGATTTCCCATGAGGATTCCCGCCATCTGCAGCTTGATTTTCTCTCCGCCGGAGAGCTCTCCCATCTTCTGCTGGGAATAGTAAATATCCGCCGGTATTCCAAGCTCCCTGCTTATCTTTGAAAGCTCTTTGGGGGACATATTATAAAAGTCTGATTCTTCCGTGAAAAACTCCCAGATGCTTTTCTCCCGGTTCCGCTCTTCCAGCTCCTGGGGCAGATACCCTGCCTTTATGTGGTTTTTGACAATCTCCCCTGTATACTCTGCGTAGGAGTCCACCAGAGCCGGGTCATAGATAAGCTTTAATAGGGTGGATTTTCCGTTTCCCTCCTCACCGATCATGACTGCCCTGTCCCCCTTGTTCAGTACAAAAGAAAAATCCTCCACCAGGGTTCTCATATCTTTTTTATGTGTAACAGTCAGATTCTTAATCTGCAGCATTATGCATACCTTCTTTCCTGATATAAAAAGAGCCTGCTTCTCCACCGGAAAAACAGACTCTTAAATACGCGCACCCATACCGGGTTCGCTGAAGATATCATCATAGGGATACCATTCTCCAGTCAGTCTACTCTCCGGCAACGAAAACAGACCTGCTGTGCAGGTAATGCTCTGTCTTCCATGCTCCGAATCATAAACTACTGAATCATCCTATCCCTCTTTTCTTTTTCATCTTTTAAGCAGAATACTCTGCAGATTTCATTCTATATTATGCAGTACGCCCTGTCAAGCGTCATTTTCACTGTATACCCTGAAGGAGCGTTTTCCTGCCCGCTTTGCCTCATACAAGGCCTCATCGGCACGCCGGTACATCTCCTCATAGGAAAGCTTACTGCCGGTCTGGTAAGATACACCTGCGGACAGGGTCACATTGTACTGCTCCACGCTCTCGTCCTGCAGCGTGTATGTGACAAGCTGCTGCAGCCGTTTCAGACAGACGCCCTTATCCCTGACATCCTCCAAAAATACCATAAATTCATCTCCGCCGATACGGGCACAGATATCATTTTTCCGGAAAGTGGACTGCAGGGCACAGGCTACCTGCAGAAGAATGTTGTCGCCAAAGGGATGCCCGTAGGTGTCATTAAGCATTTTAAATCCGTCCACATCCAGCATGATCATCATACAGGAGGTGGTCTGTTCCATACTTTTCAGCCGCCGTTTGATAAGCCGCTCCCCTGACCTGCGGTTGTAAATACCGGTCAGACAGTCCTTTTCCGCTCCCTGTCGATAGTAAATCTCCCGCATGGTCTGCTCATGGGTGTCCAGCATTCTGCCGATTTTTCTGTCAAAGCCGCCGTCCTTCCCCTTAAAATGTGCGATCTGGCATCTGGTCCACAGGTTATTGCCTTCCCCGTCCACCATGACCACATCCTGCTCTTCCTTGTCAAAGCTCTGTTCCTCCATGGGATAACTGTGCACAAAGAGCTTCACCTCTCCCTTTTTCTCACAGTTTTCACACATAAAAGGAATGAAATCCTTCTTCCTGGGCGTTCTTCCGAAGCGCTGCTCAAAGCAGCCATAGACATCAATGGTACAGTCTTTGCAGTGTATGTCAAAATCCACATCATTTGCCAGCGTGGTGAGTACCCTCTGCAGATGATCCCTGCGGTTCACCAGCTTCCGCAGCCTGATTTTTTCTGTAGCGTCCACGAGAAAGACGTAAAAGTAATACTTTCCGTTCTCCTCCTCCACCAGACGTCCGTAGTCCTCCACCCACAAAACCGTTCCGTCCTGGCAGCAGATTCTGTATTCCACATAATCGTATGTGTCTGACGCGATCTGCGCCATGATCTCGCTCTCCACCCGTTCCAGATCCCCGGGATGCACCATTCCCCGGAAGGAACCGCCTGTAAGTGCCTGGAAAGCCTCCATATCCCTGCATCGGAAAAGTTTTAATACGTTCTCATTGACATAGGTGATCTTCTCGTCGCCATCAGCCTCATAGATAAAAAAGCCCCCCGGCATACGGGACAGATACTTTTTTGACGGTTCCGGCACTGACGGCGTATCTGGCACAGATGGCATTTCCGGCACTGACGGCGTTTCTGACTCAGACGGCTTTTCCGGCACAAACGGCTTTTCCGGCACAAACGGCTTTTCCGGCACAAACGGCTTTTCCGGCACAAACGGCTTTTCCGGCTGCCATCCCCGGCATACATCGATCCATTCCCGGCTGCCGGCGTATTTTTCCAACTCGCCCGGTGTCAGCTCTATGGCGCTGCTGGCACTTCCGCAGGCCGGAAATACTGTCTTAAATCTCTTCAGGGAAATATCTAAAAACACCTGTACATCAGCCGGAATCCCGAAGGGGCATACTCCGCCCACTGCATGTCCTGTCCTTGTTTCCACCTCATCGGGAGAAAGCATTTTGGCCTTTGTATGAAAATAATCCTTGAACTTTTTGTTGTCCACCCTGGCGTCCCCTGCCATCACCACAAGGACCGTCCTGCCGTCAACCAAAAAGGACAGGGTTTTGGCAATGCGTTCCGGTTCGCATCCGGCAGCCTTTGCCGCCAGCTCCACGGTAGCTGAGGACTGGGAAAATTCCATGATCCGCTCCTCCATGCCAAAACCTCTGAAATACTCCTTTACTTTTTCAATTGCCATTTCCGCACCTCTTTTTTACAGACCGAGCTTTTCCATCCACTCTTTTTCCTTAAACCCCGTGACAACAAAAGATTCTCCCACCAGCACCGGACGCTTCACCAGCATACCATCCGTGGCAAGCAGGTCAAGCTGCTGCTCCTCGCTCATTTCCGGCAGCTTATCTTTCAGTTTCAGCTCCTTGTATTTCATACCGCTGGTATTAAAAAAACGTTTCAGGGGCAGACCGCTTGCGTGATACCAGGTCTCCAGCTCCTCCCTGGTGGGATTCTCTTCTATAATATGGCGGTCCTCAAACTCTATCCCCTTCTCTATAAGCCATTTCTTTGCCTTCTGGCAGGTGCTGCATTTTGGATACTCTATAAATAACATATGTGTAATGCCTCCTTTTTATGGTTCTAGTTTATCATTATACTTTCACGCTTTCAACTACAAAAAACCTTCTTTGCCTTCTCTCTTTGTATTTTATTCAATACTTTTTTAATCCAGATTGACAACAGACTATTGGCTGTGCTATTTATATAGCATAGGTTACATTTTGTATACAATATACAATTTGGAAATATCTGGTAACCTTTTTCTTCGAGGCTGCTGCACATATTTTTGTCAGCTTTGATTCATGATTACAGCAGGAGGTAAATACTTTATGAGAACAGAATGGAAAAGCTTTACAGGCGGTGCCTGGGAAAAAGAGATCAATGTGCGGGATTTTATCCAGCAGAATTATACACCATATAAGGGAGACGGAAAGTTCCTTAAAGAGGCCACAGAGGACACCAAAGACCTGTGGCAGCAGGTTCTTGCCCTTATGAAAGAGGAGCGGGAAAAGGGCGGGGTTCTGGATATGGACACCAAAACCGTCTCCACCATCACTTCCCATGGCCCCGGATACCTGGATAAAGACAAGGAAAAGATCGTGGGCCTGCAGACAGACAAGCCGCTGAAACGCTCCATGCAGCCATACGGCGGTATCCGTATGGCAGTCAAAGCCTGCGAGGACAATGGCTACCATGTGGACCCTGAGGTTGTGGAGTATTTCACCACTCACAGAAAGACGCACAATGCCGGTGTGTTTGATGCCTACACCCCTGAAATGCGTGCCTGCCGTTCCAATCATATTATCACAGGACTACCGGATGCCTACGGCAGAGGGCGTATCATCGGCGACTACAGAAGGGCTGCCCTCTACGGTGTGGACCGCCTGATCGAGGAGAAAGAGGAAGAAAAAGCCACCACACGCAGCATTATGTATTCCGATGTTATCCGTGAGCGCGAAGAACTCTCCGAACAGATCCGCGCGCTGAAAATGTTAAAGGAACTGGCCCGCATTTACGGCTGCGACATTTCCAAACCCGCTGAGAATATTCTGGAGGCCACACAGGCACTTTACTTTGCCTACCTGGCAGCCGTGAAGGAACAGAACGGGGCAGCCATGAGCCTTGGCCGCACTTCCACGTTCCTTGATATCTACGCAGAGAGGGATTTAAGAGAAGGGACCTTCACGGAATCCCAGATTCAGGAGATCATTGACCAGTTTATCATGAAGCTCCGCCTTGTCTGCTTTGCCCGCACCCCTGACTATAACCAGATCTTCGCGGGAGACCCTACCTGGGTGACAGAATCCATCGGCGGCATGGGACTGGACGGCCGTCCTCTGGTGACAAAAATGTCCTTCCGTTACCTTCATACCCTGGACAACCTGGGTGCTGCTCCGGAACCGAACCTGACTGTTTTGTGGTCCTCCGGGCTTCCGGAAAGCTTCAAGGAATACTGCGCCGAAATCTCCATCCGCCACTCTGCCATCCAGTATGAAAATGATGATATCATGCGCCCGGTACACGGGGATGACTACGGCATTGCCTGCTGTGTATCCTCCATGCGCATTGGCAAAGAGATGCAGTTCTTCGGTGCCCGTGCCAACCTGGCAAAATGTCTGCTCTATGCCATCAACGGCGGTGTAGATGAGGTTTCCGGACAGCAGGTAGGCCCAAAATTCCGCCCTGTCACATCTGAATATCTGGATTATGACGAGGTGATGGAAAAATACAGAGACATGATGAAATGGCTGGCAGGTGTCTATGTGAACGCTCTGAACATCATCCATTACATGCATGACAAATACAGCTATGAACGCCTGCAGATGGCGCTCCATGACAAGGAAGTACGCCGCTGGTTCGCCACTGGAATCGCCGGATTTTCCGTTGTGGCGGACTCTCTCTCCGCCATTAAGTATGCCAGAGTAAAGCCGGTCCGCAACGAACAGGGAATCGCTGTTGATTTTGAGATCGAAGGAGATTTCCCCAAATACGGAAACGATGATGACCGGGCAGATGAGATTGCCCAGGAGGTGCTTCATACCTTTATGCAGTATATCAAAGGCAACCATACGTACCGCGGAGGTGTCCCCACCACATCCATCCTGACGATCACCTCCAATGTGTCCTACGGCAAAAACACCGGCTCCACCCCGGACGGCAGAAAAGCCGGAGAAGCCTTCGCCCCGGGTGCCAATCCCATGCACGGACGTGATACCAACGGCGCGGTCGCATCCATGGCCACGGTTGCCAAAATGCCGTTCATGGATGCCCAGGACGGTATCTCCAATACCTTCTCCATCGTACCGGATGCCCTGGGCAAAAACGGAAATGCAGAGAAAAATCTGGTGGCACTTTTGGATGGATATGCGGCAAAAGGCGGGCATCACCTGAACGTAAATGTATTCAACAGGGACACACTTCTGGACGCACAGAAACACCCGGAAAAGTATCCGCAGCTCACCATCCGTGTATCCGGTTATGCTGTAAACTTTATCAAGCTGACCAAAGAACAGCAGGATGAAGTGATCTCCAGAACCTTCCATCAGAATATATAAAGGAAAGGCAGGTGTCCACATGAAAGGATATATCCACTCTCTGGAAAGCTTCGGAACCGTGGACGGCCCGGGAGTCCGCTATGTGGTATTTTTCCAGGGCTGTCCCATGCGCTGCCTGTACTGCCACAATCCTGATACCTGGAACCCCGGGGAGGGTCGGCTCATGGACACAGAGGAGATCATAGCCTCCGTGAACCGGAACCGTGCCTTCTATTCCACGGGCGGTCTTACCGCCACAGGGGGAGAGCCGCTTCTACAGCTTTCCTTCCTGACAGAGCTGTTTGAAAAGGCAAAGGCACAGGGTATCCACACCTGCCTGGACACCTCCGGTGTTACCTTCCGGGGCGGCAGTTCAAAGTACCTTGGGAAGTTAGACCGGCTCCTAAAGTCCACGAATCTGGTCATGCTGGACATTAAGCATATCCACGATGAAACCCACAAAAACCTGACTGGGCATTCCAACAAAGATATCCTTCAGTTCGCCGGATATCTGGACGCGCACCGGATTCCCCTCTGGGTCCGCCATGTGGCGGTTCCCGGCATTACCTGTGACCGGGAATCCCTCCGTTCCCTTGGAAAATTTCTCGGTACCCTTAAGAATCTGAAGGCCGTGGAGGTTCTTCCTTATCACTCCATGGGGAAAATCAAGTACGAGAATCTGGGACTTAAATATCCTATGGGCGATACAGAAGAGGCAACAAAAGAGGATGCCAAAAAAGCATACGAAATCATTCTGGACGGAATGGAGAGCGTGACCCATACCAGGTTCGTCTCCCATTTCACCTGACACTTTGACCCGCCGGATTTTCCTTCTCCGGCGGGTTTTTTGCCGCTTTCTCTGCCGACACCTCTCGACTTTTTCTGCAGATTGTATTATACTTTGATATAAAGCTGCATATCAGCATAACCTGCTTATGCAGAACAGGGGGATTTTTATTATGAAACTGAGTATGTGGATGATAGCCAACAGGCTCAAACCGCTGAATCCTGAGTTCCAGATCAGCGATGGTTCGCCTGCTGTTTTAAAGAGTGCCCGGCGTGCCTATGCCACCAACTGCGTTTATGTGTTTCCCAGCGGAAACGACGTTATCTGCCAATGGGAAAACGACACCATCAGACTGAAAGATATACAATTTGACGAAGCCTTTGAAATCATTCAGGGCATCTTTGATTTTTATGAGGACTGGGATGCCGCCATCGTCTCAGCCGCGGAACAGGGGGATTACCAGAAGATCCTGGATGAAAGCTGGCACTGTTTCCACAATCCCATGGTTCTGCTGGACGCCAACTGCAATGTTCTTGCATACAGCCAGCAGTATAAAGAGGTTTATGTGGACGAGGAGTGGGCACACCTGATGGAATACGGCTGCAGCTCCATTGACAGCATCCGTTTTATGAGACGTGACTGCACGGACCAGAACTTTTTTAATGTGGGAGCCACCAAATATCATTTTGACAGGAAAGCACTCTCTGACTGCCTCTCATCATTTATCTATTATGACCGTGCCCAGTGCGGACGGATCACCTTGGTGGAACGAAACCGAAAGCTCAATACCGGGGACTGCCAGCTTCTGGACCATATCACACGGCTTCTTGCTGTTTCCATGGGAAAAGCAGGGCCTGCCGCGCCTCCGGATGGTGACCATTACAGTGTATTCCGAGATCTGATCAAGGGGATTTCCGTCAGTGACAGAGAGCTTGGACGGCAGTTGGAAGTCAATGACTGGTCCACAGAGGATACCTACGGCCTCTGGGTGTTTCACGGGGAGAACGGGGTTCTGGAGGAACAGGTGCTTCTTCTGGCTGCCCACATGATATCCCAGCAGCTGCCCCACTGTGAGATCTTCTGCCTGGATGGCAGCGTGGTGCTTCTCTATAATGAAAAACGGGAGACCTCTGACACTTTAAAACACCGCCTGAGCCGCCTTGTGCGCCATAACCATATGCGAGCCGGCATCAGCCTTCCGTCCTGTTTTCTAAAAGACATTCAATATCACTACAAACAGGCACTTTTTGCCCTGGAGGAAAAGCTGCCGGACAAACATTACTATGATTTTTATCCCAGGGCTATTGACTACATAATCAAAAACAGTGCCCCTGATGTCCTTCTGGCGGCCTGCCATCCGGACATCATCCGGTTTCACCGACTGGATCTGAATCAGCCCACAGAACGGGTGCGCACCATGGCGGCTTATCTGAACAATGAGCGCTCTCTTCTTCACACTTCCGAAGAACTGTTTGTCCACAGGAATACACTGGTGTACCGAATCAAAAAAATAACGGAGGAGCTTAGCTGCAATCTGGAGGAAGGTTATACCCGTGATTATATGAAGCTCTCCATCCGTATCCTGAAACTTTTCGGCTGTATTTAATGCCGCACATCTGCCGGCTGTCATCGCAGGAGTCTGTTCCCTAGACGTGTACAGACTTCTGCAATTTTTTTAGTTTTCTGCACATCTCTGCCATTTTTCTTATGCAGTACGAATAATCACCTGTTTTTCCATAAAATTTCGTATTTCCCAACTGTAGTTTTTATATCTCCTTTTTCTTATAATCTAAGTATAGTAGTTGTTCGGTAATTCTGCAGAACATTCAAACAATATATGCAGAACACTGATTTTGCTGTTATTTCCGGAAAATGCGAAACCAACTGACCGCAGCATAAAAAGAGAGAATGAAAAGAAAAAGGAGGCTTTTGTATGAGCACTACGAAAAATAAGGTTGGTCTGAAAGAGACCATAGCCATACTATCTCTATATTTTGTATCCATGGGATTTACTGTTGTGACGCCTGCTATGGCGAAACTGGCAGCAGCTTTTCCTGACAACAACTTTTCCCTGATATCCACCCTTCCCACCCTCTTCGTGGTATTTGCCACTCTATGGGCAGGTACTGTGGCAGGGAAAAAGGTAAAATACCGCACCCTGGCCCTGACCGGCTGTATTATTTTCACTGTATCCGGCACACTTCCCGCCATCGTGGGCGGTTCCTTTGCCTTTATCCTGGTGACACGCGCACTGGTAGGTATCGGCCTGGGCCTCATGGCTCCTCTTGGAAACGCACTGATCATCGGTCTGTATGAAGGCCAGAAACAGGCAGCTTACCTGGGATACGGCACACTGCTTATGAACGGCGGCGGTATTATTCTCCAGATGCTTGGCGGCGCTCTGGCTGATATCGGCTGGAAGACCACCTTCTTCGGACATCTTCTGGGCGTCATCTCCATCGTATGTCTGATCTTCCTGCCGGAACCCGAAAAAGCTCCTGTACAGCAGGAAACCGGCGGCAAACCGGCAGCAAAAGACAAAATATCACCTTTTGTATACGCCATTGCCATTTTGTTTCTGCTGTTTAATGTATTGAACTACCCTGTTATGCTGAACATGTCCCTGATGTTTGAAATGAAGGGTGCCGGCGGTGCGACCATGGCTGCAACAGCTCTGTCCCTTTACACAGTTGCCGGATGTGTGGCAGGTTTCCTGTTCGGTACGATCTTCAAGATAATGAAACGTTTCTGTCTTCCCATTGCCTTCTTCCTCTGGGCAATCGGCGCTTACTGCATTTACATAGGCAAAACCATGGTGGTCATGTCAGCAGGTACTATTTTGATCGGATTCGCATTCTCCGTGATCATGCCTGCAGCCTTCACACTGGTTGGTATGCGTACCCCACCTTCCACAGTGGCGATCGGAACTTCCATTGTCATGGCACTTATGAACCTGGGCGGCTTCCTCAGCAGCTTCTGGCTGTCTCTGCTGAAAGCGATCTGCGGTGAAAATATTTACTCTCCGCTGCTGGTGGAAACTGTGATCATTGCGGTACTGGGCGTTGTATTTTTGATCTACAACCCTTTCCCAAAACAGGCTGAGCAGTAAAAGCACCCCTTTACAGGAGGAAACTATATGCTGACGAAAAGAGAAAATTTCCTGGAAACCATCCGGGGCGGCAGACCTGACCGTTTTGTCAACCAATATGAAGCTTTCCGGATACTTTACAATCCCGTTATGATGCACAGCCCAATGCCCGGCCCCGGGGATCTATATGTGGTGAATGACTGGGGAATCGTAAATTCATGGCCGGCCGGAACACCGGGACCTTTCCCGGTACACAAGCCGGAAACCATTGTCATCAAGGATATTACCCACTGGAGAGATTATGTCCATGCCCCCGCCACCAAATATTCGGAGGCGGAGTGGGAGCCGTTTATCAAACAGGCGGAAGAGGTGGACCGGAAAGAATATTTTGCTACCCCCTTCGTGGCGCCGGGGCTTTTTGAACAGTGCCACCACCTGGGTGAGATTCAGAACACCCTCATCAACTTCTATGAGGAGCCTGAATACATGCACGAGCTGATCGACTATCTGACGGAATACGAGCTGTCCCTTGCGGAGGAAATCTGTACGCATTTAAAACCGGATGCCCTGTTCCACCACGACGACTGGGGAAGCCAGACTTCCACCTTCATCTCACCGGAAATGTTTGAGGAATTCTACCTTCCGTCCTATAAGAAGATTTACGGGATGTACAAATCCATGGGTGTGGAAGTGATCATACATCACTCTGATTCCTATGCGGCAACCCTGGTTCCCTACATGGTTGAGATGGGTATTGATGTATGGCAGGGAGTCATGTGCTCCAACAATATCCCGGATCTGATCGCAAAATACGGCGGGAAACTTTCTTTTATGGGCGGCATAGACAGTGCAAAAGTGGATTATGAAGGCTGGACAAGAGAAGTGATCGCAAAAGAAGTACGGCGTGCCTGCGAGGAAAACGGCAGATTGTATTTCATCCCCAACACTTCTCAGGGACTTCCCATGAGTACCTTCCCCGGTGTCTATGAGACAGTGACCGAGGAAATAGATAAATACAGCAAAGTGGTTTTTGGTTAATACCCTTTAAAAGGGCGCCCTGCAGTTCCCGCTGCAAAGGCGCCCTTCCTTTTATTCCTGTTTTTCAATATAATCTTTTAAAAATTCATAGATCTGATTCTCCGTTGGCGGACATCCCTTCAGGGAGTGCCGGAAGCATCTGGTACAATTACCGATTCCAAGCTCCCCGGATTTTTTCTGAAATCCCTGTCCGATGCAGATCTTTGTCTTCAGCTCTTTGAAAAGCCCTTCCTCCTTCAGTTGGTCCAGAGCAGGGATCAGATATCCATAACAGGCACTGCAGGATTCCACCTCCTCCACAGCGTCCTGAAGCTCCACGATTTTTCTCTTGACAGGCACATGAACGGAATGCTCCTGTTCATTGCAGGCGCGAAGCACGGCTTTTGAAAAATCAGCGCTTCCCACTCCCAGCTTCTCCGCTATTTTTATATATGGCACCTCCTCTGTTTCATAATTCAGAAGATGGCATACATAGGTGTCACAGAGCACCGGGTCGGCTGCCGCTAAAATCCTGTCCATCACCACCGGATTGCCCCCGTCCTCAAAGTCCAGGTCCCCGCAGATGTTGTCCACCACAATGAAATCCTGGCGCAATACTGTGTTCAGATGAGCAATCGGCTTGTGCAGCCCCATGGCGTGAAAATGTCTCTTCTCTTTATTGGGTATCAGCCCCTTCATGTTTTTCAGGGCACAGGTGACCTTTGTCTGGCAGTGTCCCTTCAGCACAGGCACATTGATCAGAAAATCAAGGGCCAGGGCACTGTCACAGATCTGCAGCTGCATTCCCGCACAGTCACAGGATGTGGTGCTGTCCTTCTGGGTATCCACAAGTTCTACCCCGTATTGCTTTGCCAGACTGTCATATCCGCACACCTGAAAAGCCTCCGCAGTCCGGTCTCCCACCCAGGAGCCCTCCAGGATCACCAGGTTTTCATAGTTTCTCTCCTGCAGATATTCCAGGATCCCGGCAATGATCTCCGGGTGTGTGGTAGCCCCGTAGGAAGCCTCTGTGGGGGATACCAGATTGGGCTTAATGCCGATGCGGCATCTTCTGTCAGGTATCCGTGTGTCCAGTTCTGCCTCTCTTAAAAGGCGCTTTGTCATCTCTTTGTAGTCTTTTCCGTGTATCATCAGAATTTCGTTTTTTTCCATTTCTCTGCCGGCTCCTTTATCGCCTCTTTTCTCTGGAAAACAGGCATTTTTTTCATTTTACTGTCACCAAAATAGTATCATAATTCCCCTGTATATGCTATACTTGTTTTATGGATTTTCCGCTGTCAAAAGCCTGCGGCAGCGGTACGTAAATACAAAAAGAGAAAAGGATTTATTACTATGTACGAAGAATTGTATGAACCCATTCCCCAGACAAAACCCTATCTGAAACGTCTGGGACTTACCGCTGTGCCGGCGGCTGACAAGGAGAATCTGGACCGGCTCATCTACGCCCACCAGCTCCATGTCCCCTTCGAGGATCTGGATGTGTGTGAATTCAAGAGAACCGCATCCCTGTCCATCTCCTCTCTGTATGAAAAGATCGTGTTGAAAAAACGGGGCGGATACTGCTATGAACTGAATGCACTTTTTGCCTCCCTGCTCACTGCCTGTGGGTATGAAGTCACACCCTGTATGGCCAGGATCATCCGGGACTGCGATGACGAGTTCATCCCCCCGATTTCCCACCGGATCAACCTTGTGCGGATAGACGGACAGCAGCATTTCTGTGACGTGGGATACGGCGGTCCCATGCCCGCTGCCTCCATGCCCCTTGTGGACGGCTTAAAGGAATGCATCAAGGGCCAGACCTTCCGTCTTGACCAGACAGATGCTTTCTGGTGGAAGCTTTCCTACTGCTCCAAAGATACGTTTTCCACTGTCATGAGCTTTTCCCCTGTTCCCTGTGAACCGGTGGATTTTGTGGCTTTGAACGCCTTTGCCTCCACCCACGAACATTCTGTCTTTCCGCGTCTGCGCATGGTGAATCTGCGGACGCCGGGAGGAAGTGTGTCCCTGATGGGAGACATTTTCACCTGTTCGGAAAACGGTGAAAAGACCGTCCGGCAGATAACGGAGGAGGAATTCCTCCCTGTGCTGGAACAGTATTTTCATCTGCATATCTCCTGATCTTCGGTACAAATCACCCCGTCTGCCGGCTGAGCAGACGGGGCATTCTTTATCATTGCCCAGCGGTGTTCCTCCAGAAAAAAGATGAGTTTTATCTCTGTCTCATATCCCTCTTCTTCTATTTTACAGACATATTCCAGTGTGGGAATGCCATTGTAGTGTTTTTCCTCCCTGCAAAGGACCCGGATGCTGCGGACCGTGTGGATCTGTCCTTCCTCATCCTGGTATTTTAAAAGCTGCAGGCTGGTATCCCCTTTGCTGGTAAACCAGCAGCCCACGGCAATGCTCTTTTGTTCTCCCCGGATACTGCCTGCATCCGCTTTCTCCATATGGATATCTGTGCCGAATGCCATAATTCTCTCTCCTCTCAGTGTTCACAGCGGTAACGTTTCTCCCTGGACATCCCGCCGCTCATATGGTCAATGGGGGATTCCAGGAACACAGCCCGCTTTACCGCATCCATACCATACCGCCTCCGTATGGTGTCCACGGCCCGGTCCAGCCGCTCCAGTTTCCCGTAATCCCTTGTGTCAAAAAGTTCCATCTGCCGCATGGCATTTTCATCCTGTATCCTGCCTGTGTGTATGCCCAGATGCCGGATGGGAAGCCCGTCCCAGAGTTCCAGAAAGAGACTGCAGGCATGGCGGTGCAGCTCCTCTGTAATGTTCGTGGGAGCCGGAAGCCGGCACTGATGAGAGGCAGTCTGAAAAAGATAATCCTTGATACTCACAGACAGCACTTCTGCCTTCTTTCCGTCCTTTCTAAGTCTGGCTCCCACCGTTTCCGCCAGAGCCAGAAGCACCAGGGATGCCTGAGACGCAGATGTCACATCCACCGGAATGGTGGTGGAATTTCCATATCCCTTGTTGGGCGGCGGCACAGCCTCCACCAGGGAAAAGTCTCTTCCGTTGGCAAAATTCCAGATAAGCTCCCCCTGCTTCTTCATGTGCCGTTTCAGTATCTCCACATCAGTCCGCGCCAGATCCCCTATGGTATAGATACCCAGATTACAGAGTTTTTTTGCCGAAGCCCTCCCCACAAAAAACAGCTCACTTACAGGAAGGGGCCACAGCTTCAGCGGAATCTCCTGCGCAAAAAGGGTGTGCGTCCTGTCAGGCTTCCTGAAATCAGAAGCCATCTTTGCCAGCAGCTTGTTCTCAGAGATACCGATATTGACGGTAAATCCCAGCTCTTCCCGGATTCTTTCACGGATACGGTCAGCCGCCTGTTCCGGGGATCCGAAAAGTTTTTGCGTGCCGCTCATATCCACGTATGCCTCGTCAATAGAATACTGCTCCACATCCGGGGAATATTCCCTCAAAAGAGTCAGCAGGGCATGGGAACTCCTGTCATAGAGGCTGTAATCGGGAGGTACAATGGTAAGGGGGCCGTACTTCTGCCTGGCCTCCCAGATCGAGTCACCGGTACGGATTCCGTATGCTTTTGCCGGCATGGATTTCGCCAGAATGATTCCATGCCTCTGGTTTACATCCCCTCCCACCGCGGAAGGAATATCCCGCAGATCCAGAACTTCTCCCCTGTATTTCCTTCTGTATACCGCCTCCCAGGACAGATAGGCACTGTTGACATCCACATGAAAAATGACCTTCTCCATTTTCATCACCTCATTACATTCTATTCATGTAAGAATTATATCAGAACGTATGTTCTGTTTTAAATAGGTGATTCATGGAAAAAGGACCCGCTACTGCAGGTCCAGTGTCTGTTGCTCATATTCTGTACTATTATAAAGCATGACCGGTGTCTGCCCAAGCAGGTCTTCCGCCTTCTGTCTGCTGAAGATCCAGTCCTTAACCTGCCGTTCCTCCAGGATCAGGGGCATCCTGTCATGAATCCGGCGCATGGAGTCATTGGCCTGCGTGGTCAGAATCACAAACCGTTCTTCCTCTCCATACCGGTTATAAATGCCGGCAAAAAATAAAATTCTGCCGTCAGGTCTTGTAAATGTGTACTTTTCTTTCTTTTTATCCCACTCATAGAAATTTTTGGCCGGGATCACGCATCTCCGAAGAAGAAGGCTGTCGCGAAATGTTCTCTTTTCCAGTGCTGTCTCCTGCCTTGCGTTAAAGATCACCCGGCTTTTTTCAAATCCGGGAAATCCCCACATAAGCTCCTCCCCGCACAGCTCTCCCTCTCTTCCCGTGACCACAGGTGCACTCTGGGAGGGAAATACATCCCGGCTCTTTTCTTCCAGCAGTTTTTTATCAATCTGGCGTACCAATTTTTCCATTTCCCTGATGGTATCATCATCAATATAATATCTGCCGCACATAAGCCCTCCTTTTTTCTTTCCTATCTGTAAGGATGCGCATCTGTATTTCTCTTTATTCTCCGTGTGAAAAGGAGATGCGAAAAATCGCATCTCCCCTGTTCTCACGCCTCTGTAAAGGTATACCTCTCTTTTACGCCGTTGGTCACAACTTCGTACACAACGGAACCGTCCTCACGCTCTGTCTTCTCACAGGTGGAAACTTTGCTGGTCAAACCCTTCATGTAAGTGTCCAGATCATCGGTATCCACTTCTTTGATCTGGGAATCCGGATGTCCGTCACACAGATTATAAATCTCATGAATCAGTTCATAATGTTTCATACACAATTACCTCCTTGTATTCATGGTTTCTATACATAACTGCTCTTATACACGGTCAGCGCAGTCAATGCGCAGATCTGACGGGACAGTTACTTTATACTTCTATTATAAACGAATTTCCTAATTTTTACAAAGCTTCTTTTTGATTTTTCAGTTTTTTCTTCTATTCTTCGGAATGTTCTCTCTTCCACTGCAGAACAGACTCCAAACGCGCTCTGACAATTTTTTCCTCCCCCTGTTCTGTGGGGTGGTAATAACGTCTGTCCTTTAGAGAATCCGGCATACACTGCATGGTGCTCAGTTTCTCCTGTGTATCATGGGCATAGACATATCCCTGTCCGTAGTCCAGCTCCTTCATAAGCTTTGTGGGCGCGTTGCGCAGCTGGAGGGGAACCGGTTCTGCTCTTTTATTCTTCACATCCTCCTTGCAGTGCTCGCAGGCAGCATACAGGGCATTGGATTTCGGCGCCATGGCAAGATATGTAACTGCATGTGTCAGATGCACATCGCACTCCGGCATTCCCAGAAAATGACAGGCCTGGTATGCTGCCACTGCCACCTGCAGGGCATTGCTGTCCGCCATCCCCACATCCTCACTGGCAAAGCGTATCAGCCTCCTGGCAATATAGAGAGGATTTTCCCCGCCCTCCAGCATCCGGCACATCCAGTAAATAGCCGCGTCCGGGTCACTGTTCCGCATGGATTTATGCAGGGCGGATATCAGGTTATAATGCTCCTCCCCGGTCTTGTCATACAGCAGGGATTTCCTGCTGATGCACTGCTCCATCCCTTCTCGGGTCACGGTAATGCCCTCTGCCGTGATCTCCCCGTTTAAGACCGCCATCTCCAAGGTGTTGAGGGCAGTTCTGGCATCTCCGTTTGCAAAAGCAGCTATGGCCGTAAGCTGTTCCTCTGTGATACGGACATTCTGCCCGCCAAACCCTGCCGGGTTTACCAGGGCATGTTCCAAAAGCTTCACCAGATCCTTTTCCTCCAGTGCCTTCAGCACAAATACCTTACACCGTGACAAAAGAGCCGCGTTGATCTCAAAGGAAGGATTCTCCGTGGTGGCCCCGATGAGCGTAATACTGCCCTTCTCCACATACGGGAGAAAAGCATCCTGCTGGGCTTTGTTAAAGCGGTGGATCTCGTCCACAAAAAGAACCGTGCGGATTCCCATTCTCCGGCTGGTCTCCGCATGGCTCATCACATCTTTGATCTCTTTGATGCCGCTGGTCACCGCGCTGAAATTAATAAAATCAGCTTTTGTCCTTCCCGCAATGATACTGGCCAGCGTGGTTTTCCCCACTCCGGGCGGCCCCCAGAAGATCATGGAAGAGATCTGGTCCCGCTCTATGAGCTGACGCAGCATCTTCCCTCTTCCTAGCAGATGCTCCTGCCCTACAAAATCCTCCAGACGCTCCGGCCTCAGGCGGCTTGCAAGGGGAGCCGTCTGCCCTCTGTCGTCAAATAATGTCATCTGTTCCATATCACCTGTACCTCCGTAAACGAACCGTCTTAACTCATCATTACTATCTTACCAAACATTCGTTCGCACAGCAATATTTCTTTTTTTATTGTAACCATTTATGTTATATTAAAGTCTAATCAGTATAATCATCATGCATGAATGAAAACTGACGTGGGAGGAAAATGTGTGGACAAAGAAAAAATGGCGAAAAAAGCCATGCGCGGAGATACAAAAGCCTATGGGGAGCTGGTTCATCTATATCAGGAATACTTATACAGTGTCGCCTTTCTGCATGTAAAAAATGAACAGACTGCGCTGGACATGGTTTCCGAATGTATCATAAAAGGCTACGAAAACATAGGCCGTCTGCGGGAACCGAAATACTTCCGAACCTGGATGACAAGAATCCTGTTGAATGCCATAAACGACTATTACAGAAAAAACCCTGAATGCGCCGTTTATGAAGACGCCTGTATGGCAATAACAGAAAGTCCGAATATGGGCATATCACCGGAGGAAAAAATAGATTTATACCAGGCAGTGGACGCTCTTCCGCCGCGTTACAAAACGATCATTATCCTGCAGTATTTTGAGAACCTGAAAATAAGTGAGATTGCCTTTGCCCTGGACATCCCGGAAGGCTCCGTAAAAGCTTATTCCCACAGGGCTAAGGAAAAGCTCAGACAATATCTGAAGGAGGACTACCTGTATGTATGAAGATAACAGAATAAAAATACCGGAAGAACTGGGGCAGGTTGTTGAAAACAGTCTCCGGAAAGTCAAGAAAATTCACAGGCGAAAGGTATTCTGCAAAGTCTGTCTCACCGCCGGTGCCTGTGCCGCTGCCATTACGCTTCTGCTTGTATGGGGGTTCAAAAATCCTGTAATGGCCAGTAAGCTGCCTGCCATCGGACATTTGTTCTCCCAAATCGAGAAGGACGTCAGCTACAAAGGAAATTTCAGCTCCAAGGCCAATATTCTGCTGCCGGAGGATAAAGGCAGCCGGACAGACTCCCCTTATATACAGGAATCCAATGGAATCACCATCTCCGTCACTGAGACATACTGCAATAATCTGGCCGTCTACCTGGCTGTGGAGATTTATAATGAAGAAGCATTTCCCGATGACTTTATGGCTACAAAATATGATGAAAACTATATTGACGGATATGATGTACTTCGTATGGACAGCATTGACACCTTCAGTTTCGACAGTCCCAAAAGTTCTTATGAACCGTTTCAGATACAGGGGAATTATAAGGATGCGCATACCTTTATAGGAATCATACGTGCAGAGACCGGAGCTGCCAATTTCCGCCTGGAACAGGATACTGAGGTGCCTGAAACCTTCCAGTATGAACTGAATATCAGCAGTTTATCCGGCTATATTTACAGTGGCTGGGTCGAGGATACCTACATCGATCCCGTGACAGGGGAGGAAGGGATCTGCAGACACTTAGACGGACAGGAATCCAAAGTTTACAAGGGTAACTGGAACTTCAAATTTGATCTTAAAATCGACCCGGCACAGATACAGACAGTCACTTTAAATGACGTGAATGACAAAGGAGTCGGCATTAAGGAGGTTGTTAAAACGCCCTTCGAGATAACTGCCACTTACGTTCATCCGGAAGGTACGAAAGCATACGACTATGCTCTTGTCATCTGTGACGCCAACGGCGATTTCCTGGATTTCCAGGGAGAAAATACAAGAAATACATACCAGACTTATGAGCGGAATACGGATACGGTCTCAATCTTTCTCTTTGAAAACGAACAATTCTGGTCAGGGCTGGTGCAGTATTATTGGGCTGAGGACTACGAAACAAAACGGAAAACGAAAACTTTTGCGGAATATTTAGAGGAACATGCCCTTTACAGCACGCATGTGGATTTCACAGATAAGTAGGAACGGCTGTCCGCAAACGAAAACAGAAGCATGTCAGGATTCCTGTATCATCAGGTATTTCCCGGCATGCTTCTTCTTAATAGAAAAATCTTCTTATCCCTGCAGCAAATCTCTTGCTTCCGACTCATCATGGGCAACATCCCTGAGACCATAATGTTCCGGTGTTGCTCTTGCAGGAACCACCATACTGTCCTGCCAGCTATATACCGACATTCCCGCTGTTTCTTCCCAACCCTGTATTCTCTGTGGGAAGCCATTCCATGGCACGTTTGATATAAGTATCCCAGAAATCCCATTCATGAGCTCCTGCACCGCTTTCATATACTGCATTCACCCCGTTTTCTTTCAGAAAATGATACATATCCAGATTAACGTCTCTCAGGCCGTCCTGTTCTCCGCATGCTATGTACACTTCAGGAAATTCTGCATGCTCTTCTTTTATTCGTCTGACGAGATATTTGGGGTTATTCTCACTTTCAGCCACTTGATCAAGATTTCCCCAGATGCTCTCCGCGTAATCCCTTCTTTCAAGCACATTTACGGTATCGTTTGTCCTGTGGGGCAGCTCCTCTATCAGGAACGCTCCGGAAAGAGACACAATATATCCGAATGTCTCATGATACTTCAGCCCGTTTAGCAAAGCTCCGGCTCCGCCCATTGACAGGCCGCCGATAAAGGTATCTTCCTTTTTTCTTGAAAGAGGAAACATTTTCCGGGTCAACTCCACTAACTCTTTTCCCACAAACTTCCCGTAATTGTTCATGGCTTCCGGGTGATCCACATAAAAAGAATTATCTCCTGAAGGCATGACAACCGCCAGATCGTGCTCTTCCGCATACCGCATGATCTTAGTCCCTGTCACCCAATCCATATAGTTTCCGAAGATTCCGTGGAGCAGGTAAAGCGTTTTGTATGGTTTCTCCTCTCTGGCCGGCATTCCCGGCATCTGCTGCTTGTCTACCGGCAGGATCACATTCACCGGAACTGTACGCATTAAATTTTGTGATAATAAATTCATTTGGATAAAAGCCATGATCTGTTTTCTCCTTTTGTTAAATTTGATGTGCGGGTACTGGAACTCCTTAAATTATATCTAATTGTACCTTAAAAGTTCCCGTATGGCATTTGGAATCAGCAGAACCCCTCATGTTCTTAATATTTTATCCATTGCCTTTCCTCTTGCAAGTTCATCGATCAGTTTATCAAGGTATCTGATTTCCTGCATAAGGGGTTCCTCAATCTCCTCCACTCTGATACCGCATACGGTTCCTTTGATCAATTTTCTGTTTGGATTCATATTCGGCGCATTTTCAAAAAAGGCGGCATAAGTTATGGGATTCTCAGTCATCGCATCGATTTCGTCATGACTGTATCCTGTGAGCCAGCAGATGATTTCATCCACTTCTTCTTTCTGCCGTCCTTTTTTCAGTGCTTTATTGACCAGAAGCGGATAAATCTTTGAAAAACTCATCTGATATACTTTATCGTTATTCATTGGCGTGTCCTCCGCATTTATGATTCCCTGATTTCAGGATTTTCTGCTTCTTCCGGAGCGTGTTTAAAAAATCGCTTTCGGCAGGCTGTATCAGTCCAGATGGAACAGAGGTTTTAAGTCCACGGAAACCGGGCTGTTGTCAGGATTTGTCTCCATAATATCCGCCATAAAATCCCACCATTTCCGATTGATCACAGTGTCTGCCCCTTTTGCCCATAGTTCTTCATTATCAATTTCTATGTACCCAAATAAGGTAAGGGTCTCACGGTCCAGAAAAATAGAGTAATTCTTACCTCCATGGGTGTGGATCATCTCTCTCATTTCAGGCCAGAGTTCGTTATGGCGTCTCTCATATTCCTCCTCAAAGCCGGGATATAATTTCATTTTAAATGCTTTATACATGTTTTTTCCTCCCAATCATCACTGAAACTTTTTATCACCTGTACGCAGGATTTCCGTAAAACAGCCCTGCAGCTGACTATCTCCATTATACTTTTCTTTCACCGGAAAAGCCATACCCATTGACAGGACTTCAGGAAATTTTTATAATAACGTTACTGTTTACACTGTGCCCGGCAATACGCTCCCCGATGCACAGATATAACAATACGCTGCTTCACACAGCGGGAAAGAAGGAAAATATGAAGACACTCTCTATTGGAAAATCAGATATATGCTCTCCATACATCGCCATGGGAACCTGGGCCATCGGCGGCGGTACCTGGTGGGGTGAAAACGATGATGCCCTCTCCATTCGTACCATTTCCGAGGCCATGGATCATGGGATTCTCTGGTTTGATACAGCTCCGGTCTACGGCATCGGCCACAGCGAGGAGGTTGTGGGAAAAGCCCTGAAGGGAAAACGTGACAAAGTTCTGCTCTCTACCAAATGCGGACTGGAATGGGATTATGAAACACCCTGTTTCCACAAAGTCATGGAAGGCCGTAAGGTATACCGGGACCTGTCCCCCAAAGGCATCCGCAAAAATCTGGAGGACAGCCTGCGCCGCCTGCAGACAGATTATATTGATATCTACTACACCCACTGGCAGTCTCCGGACTTCGCCCTCTATCCTCTGGAAGAGACCGTAGGCGTACTGATGGATTTGAAAAAAGAAGGGAAAATCCGTGCCATCGGAGCTTCCAATGTAAACGCGGATATCATCCGCCAATACTGCCGTTTTGGGCAGCTTGATGTGATTCAGGAAAAATACAGCATTGTGGATACCCGAATTGCCTCAGAACTGGTCCCTGTATGTGAAGAAAACCAGGTGTCCATACAGGCCTACTCTCCTCTGGAACAGGGACTGCTGACCGGTAAGGTGACTATGGATACAGTGCTCTCTTCCACGGATGTGAGAAATAAAAACCGTTTCTGGAAACCTGAAAACAGAAAGCTCATTCTTGATATGATGGAGAAATGGACGCCCCTTACGGAAAAATACGGCTGTTCCCCGGCAAACCTGGTCATTCGTTATACCGCTTCTGCTATAAATAACCTGAACATCCTGTGCGGCGCCCGGAAACCGGAACAGATTCTTGATAATGCCAAAGCCCTGGAACTGCAGTTACAGGAGGATGATATTCGCCGGATGACAACAATGCTCGATGAAGTCCGCAGTCATCTTATCTGACTTTCTTACAAAAGGGGATGTGCACCGCACATCCCCTATCCGGCTGTCAGCAAAGACAGATACGTCAAATGCTGCCCCTTCTATCTATTCTTTATGCCGTCTCCTCCGCAAAATTCCCCGTGTACAACTGATAATACTTCCCTTTCTCCTCCATGAGCTGGTCATGGGTTCCTCTCTCGATGATCCTTCCCTGTTCCAGGACCATAATACAGTCAGAATTCCGCACCGTTGACAGCCTGTGGGCGATGACAAAGGTAGTTCTGCCTTTCATCAGCCGGTCCATACCCTGCTGCACCAGTGTCTCCGTCCTGGTATCAATGGAGGAAGTTGCCTCATCCAGTATAAGCACAGGCGGGTCAGCCACAGCGGCCCGCGCGATTGCCAGAAGCTGCCTCTGGCCCTGGCTTAAATTGGAGCCGTCCCCGGTGAGCATGGTGTCATATCCATCCGGCAGACGTCGGATGAAACCATCTGCGTTTGCCAGTTTTGCCGCTGCCCTGCACTCCTCATCCGAAGCCTTCAGGCGGCCATAGCGGATGTTTTCCATCACGGTTCCTGTGAACAGGTGGGTATCCTGAAGCACCATGCCGAGAGAACGCCGCAGGTCGGATTTTCTGATCTTATTGATATTGATATTGTCATATCTTATCTTTCCATCCTGTATATCATAGAAACGGTTGATCAGGTTGGTGATCGTCGTCTTACCGGCACCGGTGCTTCCCACAAATGCGATCTTCTGTCCCGGTGTGGCAAAGAGTTTGATATTGTGCAGCACGATCTTATCGTCATTATATCCGAAATCCACATCGTTGAAGGTGACATCCCCCTCAAGCCTCTGATAGGTCACGGTCCCCTCCGCCTTGTGCGGATGCCTCCATGCCCATATACCGGTCCGCTTTTCGCTCTCTGTAAGGCTGCCGTCCGGCTGTTCTTCTGCGTTGACCAGCTCCACATAACCGTTATCCACCTCCGGCTCTGCGTCTAAAAGCCTGAAGACACGGTCCGCGCCTGCCATGGCCATAACGATGCTGTTCATCTGCTGGCTGATCTGTGTGACAGGCTGTGTAAAGTTCTTATTCAGTGACAGGAAGGATACCAGGGTTCCAAGCGTCAGCCCGGTAAATCCCTTCAGGGCCAGGACCGCGCCCAGTACGGCACAGAGCACATAGCTGATGTTGCCCAGGTTGCTGTTCACCGGCATCATGATATTGGCAAATGTGTTGGCCTTATCTGCACTGTCACGAAGCTCCTCGTTCAGCTTTCTGAAGTCCTTTACACTCTTCTCCTCATGGCAGAATACTTTTACTACCTTCTGGCCCTCCATCATTTCCTCAATATAACCATTTACCCGGCCCAGGTTCCTCTGCTGCTCACCGAAATATTTGCCGGATTTGCCGCTTAACTTTTTCGTGGTGACCATCATGATCCCGACCATCACCAGTGTCAAGAGGGTCATGGGGATATCCAACACGATCATGCTGGTAAATGTGATCACGATCGTCACCGCTGAGTTGACCACCTGGGGAATACTCTGGCTGATCAGCTGGCGGAGGGTATCCACGTCATTGGTATAGACAGACATAATATCCCCGTGGGCATGGGTATCAAAAAACTTGATGGGCAGAGACTCCATATGTGTAAACAGATCCACACGCAGGTGTCTCAAAGTACCCTGGCTGATGTATACCATGATCCGGTTGTAGGCAAATGCACACAGCACCCCCACCGCGTAGATCCCGATCAGCGTAAGAAGCGCCTTTTTCAGCGGCCCGAAATCAGGATTCGATGCTTTGGTCATGGGAATGATATATTCATCGATCAATTTCTGCATAAACAGGGTTCCGCTCAGGGTAGCCAGCGCTGTAGCTACAATACAGACCACTACCACAGCGAAAAGCCATTTATAATTTTTCATCATATATCCCAGCGTCCGCTTCAGGATCTTTCCCGCATTGTCCACCTTGGGTCTGGGACCGCGGACGTTCATGCCCGGGCCTTTTACTGCCTTTACATTTTCTGCCATTATGCTGCACCTCCTGTCTTCTTTCCGGCCTGGTCAAAGTCTCCGCCGCCTTTGATCTGTGTCTCATAAATCTCCTTATAAATATTGTTATTGGCCAGCAGATTCTCGTGTGTATCGAATCCGTTTACCCTTCCGTCATCCAGGACCAGGATTCTGTCCGCGTCCTGCACACTGGAAATCCTCTGGGCAATGATCAGCTTGGTGGTTCCCGGAATTGCCTTGGCAAAAGCATCTCTGATCTTCGCGTCTGTGGCAGTGTCCACGGCGCTGGTGGAATCATCCAGGATCAGTACCTTTGGTTTTTTCAGCAGCGCCCTGGCAATACAGAGCCTCTGTTTCTGGCCGCCGGACACGTTGGTCCCTCCCTGTTCGATGTAGGTCTCGTATTTGTCAGGGAACTGCTCAATAAATTCATCTGCACAGGCCTGGCGGCATGCTTCCACGCATTCCTCCTCAGTGGCCTGTTCATTTCCCCATCTCAGGTTATCCAGTATGGTGCCTGAGAAGAGGACATTTTTCTGAAGCACCACAGCCACCTGATTTCTCAGCTCCTCCATGTCATAGCTCCTCACATCCTTGCCGCCTACGGATACAGTCCCTCCCGTCACGTCGTAGAGACGGCTTATGAGATTCACAAGACTTGATTTTCCGCATCCGGTTCCGCCGATGATTCCCACGGTCTCCCCTGCTTTGATATGCAGGTCAATGTCTGTCAGTGTCTCTTTGCCGCTGCCGTGTTTGTAGGAAAAATTCACATGGTCAAAATCAATTCTTCCGTCCGGTATCACAGGATCGGGATTCTCCGGATTGACCAGATCCGCCTGATCATTCAGGACTTCGGCGATACGTCTGCCGCTTGCCGCACTCATAGTCACCATGACGAATATCATGGAGAGCATCATAAGGGACATGAGGATTCCCATAATATAACTGAACATGGAAGTCAGCTCACCTGTTGTCAGATCCCCCACAACAATGAATTTTGCTCCGAACCAGGAAAGCGCAATGATACAGAAACAGATGACAAACATCATCACCGGGCCATTCAGAGAAAGGAATTTCTCAGCTTTTACAAAGAGACGGTACAGATTGTCTGCAGCTTTTGTAAATTTTTCATTCTCATATTCTTCCCGCACATAGGCTTTCACCACACGGATCGCGGAGACATTTTCCTGTACACTGGCATTTAATGCATCGTATTTTTTAAATACCACATCAAATATCTTTGTTGTCCTGCTCATGACAAAGATAAGGACTGCAGCCAGAATCACAATAGCCACCACAAAGATCAGGCTCAGCCTTACATTAATGAAAAAACACATGAACATACTGCAGATCAGGGTAAAGGGAGCACGCACCGCGATTCTCAGGATCATCTGGTACGCGTTCTGCACATTAGTCACGTCTGTTGTCATACGGGTGACCAGACCTGCTGTACTGTATTTGTCAATATTGGAAAAAGAAAAGGTCTGTATATTGTCATACATGGCTTCTCTCAGATTACAGGCCAGACCTGAGGAAGCGCTTGCCGCATAGCGACCTGCCAGAACTCCGAAGAGCAGACTGAGCATGGCAAACACCAGCATGAGTGCACCGTACTGATACACCTTGGCAATGCTGCCGGCCTCAATCCCCTTATCAATGATTGCCGCTGTGATAAATGGTATCAGAACCTCCATCACCACTTCCAGGGCGGCATAAAGCGGTGTCAGCAGGGAAGCCTTCTTATACTGCTTCACCTGCGCAAGTAATGTCTTGATCATGTTGTAAGCCTCCTTATTGCTTTAAATTACTCAGCATTCGTCCCAGCAGTTCCGTCAAAAGCTGTTTTTCTCCCTCTGTAAAACCCCGGTACATACATTCCTCCAGGTCACGAAACCCCTGATCGATCTCTCCTTTCAGTTCATCTGCCCTCTCTGTAAGACGGATATGTTTCAGTCTCTCATCCGCAGGGTCCGGCACAAAACCTATGTATCCGGCATTTTTCAGCTTTTTCAGGAGAGATGACACGCTGGCTTTTGACAGCCCCAGGGAGATATGAAGATCCCTGGCGCAGATATCCTGGTCCGCATGGTCTGTCAGGTAGCACAGCACATTGCACTGAGCCGCAGACATCCCGTGCCTGACCATCATGGAATTACCTATGGACTCCATAGTCAGATTCAGCTTTTTCAGCAGACGCATCACATTTTCGTCCTTTACCTTCTGCATATTTTGTCTCCTTATCTGAAACAAGTTCGCTTGCTGACTGTTTCCTTACAAACTAGTTTTACACCATTTTTCCTTGTATGTGAATTAGAAAAATGTTATCATTAATAAAGTATATTAATTAATATATCTGGATTCTTTTTATTATAAGAAGCACAGCCCGCCGGACCGGTACACGCAGACACATCTGTCCGGTCTGTAACACGGGAAATGTCTGCAGAGAAAGGAATTTTATGAATACCGTACAATTAGAATGCTATATGGCAGTGGCGGAGAATCTGAACTTTGCCAGAGCCGCCGAACAGCTTCATATAACACAGCCCGCCGTAACCCATCAGATCAATTCTTTGGAAACCGAACTGGATGTCAAACTGTTCAAGCGGACCACCAGGACAGTGGAGCTCACGTCCCCGGGATGGGTTTTTCTCGGATACGCCAGGGATATCCTGGCAAAGACAGCCCAGGCCAAAAACAGACTTGCCGGACATTTTGAAGATCAGATACAGCCTTTTATCATAGGATGCCACAGCTCTTTTGAACTGACTATGCTCCCGGAGGCGCTGCGGCGGCTGACCAAGGCATATCCCCAGGTGCATCCTGACATTAAGATGGTCCCCTCTCAGGCCCTGCGAAACCTGCTGCAGGAGGAAACCCTGGATGTGATGCTGGGCTTCGGGGAGGATAAAGAAAAGAAAAAAACAGGCACTTATGTGGAACTGATCAAAGCGCCTGTAGTGTGCGTGACAGCAGATGACCACGCCCTGGCCAAAAAAGATACCGTCTCCATGGATGAACTGCACGAAGGCCGCCTGGTTCTCTGCGATCCTCACAAATCCTCCCCCGTGATCACGGAAATGCAGGGAAGCCTCATCAGCACACGGCCTCCCTCCCAGATGTTTTTCTGTGAAAATATAGAGTGTGCTCTGGCTTTTGTAAAGGCCGGCCTGGGCTTTACCATTCTGCCGGACATGCCTCTCATGAGAAGCGGGGAACTCTGTTATATTCCCGTAAAAAATGCAGCACCGGCCTCCTTTGGACTTTATTACAAAACCCTCCAGAATAATCCGGTGCTGCGCAGTTTTATACGCATTATGAAAGAATGCTCACAGGTACAGAAGCTCTAACCCAGATCTCCTGCCGCCTTTATTTTCACCCGGTTGGTATTTCCCGGATAGTAGGCAAGAGGGACATCCTCCACATCAATGATCTCCACAGTCTCCTTTACGGCGCCCGCATCCACAGCCATGGCTATGGCCTCTTTCCTGGCCTGTGCAAGCGCCTCCTCTCTGGGAACCACATCAAAGTCCAGAAGCTTTTCATAGGTTCCGCTCACTTTAGAGATGGCAGAGCCGATGGCATTGGCTGTCTGGGCATGTTCCGGGTTTACACTGCGGCTGGTTCCCTCCAGCTCCTTTGGAAGAATGATGGAGCCGCCGCCAACCATGATGACCTCCACATCCTGACTGGATACCTTCATGGCATCAATGCCTTCCTCCACCATTTCTTTGATGACATCCATAGCTTTTTTCGCAAAATCCGGGTCAATATGGGATACCTTCTCCCTGTCTCCGATCTCGGCCATTCCAAGCCGCACGGCAATATCCGTGGCTGTCATCACATCACCGCCGAACACAAGGGCCTTTTCCGTAATGCGGTACCCCACACTGTCAGGCCCTACCGTCACCGTGCCGTCCTCTTTCTCATGTACGACAGAACCGCCGCCAAGGCCGATGGAAAATACATCCGGCATACGGAAGTTGGTCCGCACGCCTCCGATGGTCACGGCAACACTGGATTCCCGCGGAAATCCGTTCTGGATAACGCCTAAATCCGTGGTCGTACCGCCCACATCGATCACCACCGCATTCTGGATCCGGCTCAAATAACTGGCACCACGGATGGAGTTGGTGGGTCCGCAGGCCACTGTGAGGATCGGATACCTTTTGGCGTAATCCATGGTCATCAGGGTACCGTCGTTCTGGGACAAATAGAGTGCTGCGCCAGTCACGCCCTCCTCCTTCAGGCTTCTGGCAAACCCATCGGTAAACCGCTCCGCCACTCTGCAGAGCGCCGCGTTTAAGATCGTGGCATTTTCCCTCTCAATAAGACCCATGGAACCAATCTCGCTGGATATGGAAATGCGGACATCAGGCCCCATGATCTCCCTGCAGATCTGCGCCGCCCGCAGTTCATGGTCATTGCGCACAGTGGAAAACACGCAGGAAATGGCTACAGACTCCACTTTTCCCTTTATCTTTCGGAAAAATTCTGCTGCTGCCTCCTCATCAAAAGGAGCCAGTTCCTTTCCGTCATACTCAAATCCGCCGCCTATGACTGCCACGGACTTAGCAATGGCCCTGATATCCTCTGCCCAGTCCACCATAGGGGGAATCCCCAGTGTGGCCGGCGCTCCGATGCGCAGAATGCCGATAGGCGCCAGATGCTTTCTCTCCACAATGGCATTGGTACACTGGGTAGTTCCCAGCATAGCCATGGATATCTCTTCTTTATTCACACCGGAGACCTGTAAGATCTCACGCACGGCACACACAATGCCGTCGTAGATATCCTCCGAAGTGGGATGCTTGATTTCTGCCTTTACCTGTAAATCCTCATTGATCAGAACCGCATCCGTATTGGTTCCGCCCACATCTATTCCCAGCTTATACATCTGTGCGTCCTCCTTTGCAGCGTTCTTCCAGTGGAATATAATCCGTATCGCAGCCGAAATACCGCGGTCCCACCAGCTCCAGTCCGGCCTGGCTTCTCCACATTTCAAAGCATTTCAGCCCCACCAGCATGACTCTCTTGCCGTATTTCAGCGCATCTGTGGTGACCGGAGCAAAAGTTTCCGTGTCCACAAGGCAGATAAGGTCCGGCACGGTAGCCAGGATTTCCCCGTCCACCACTGCTGTCAGGTTCTCATTCTGGAATTCCACATAGGCCTGTCTGCCTCTGTATTCCCCAATCCCTTCCAGGCACACCTTTCCGAAGTTGAATGCCCCCCTGGTCTCCCGGAGCACATCGCCGATCTTTCCTTTAAAGAGTTTGAAGCCCTCTGAAAACCGCAGGAAATTTTCCTCCGGACTCCCCTGCTCCATATCTTTTACGCAGCGGATCGCCTCCCCCAGCCTCTGGCTTCTGGTGACGATATGCTTCACAGCATATTTTTTAAGCTCCGCGCCGCTCATACAGTACAGGGCCACAGAAACAGAACCGCCGCAGCTCATGGTCACGGACCGGGCCAGTTCTTCTGTCCATTTGTTGGTGATCGTATTGAAAATGGCGGAATTTCCTTTCTCATCTGTGAGAGCCATAGGGCTGGCGCTCATGCCGCCCATGGTAAATGTCACCATCTGCAGTTCCGGAAAAGCCCGTCCCATACCGTCCGCGTCCACCATGGGAAGCCCCATTCTGGCGGAGGCCGCGATGGGAAGCATACTGTTCACCCCACCTGCCTCAATGGGCATAAAAGCATAGACTTCTTTTCCGAAAAACTTGGAAACCATATCATAGAGCACCCGGTACTCTTTGCCGCCGATCCCCTTTTCTCCCAGTATGGTGGGGGCTCCCATCATGGCAATGGGCACGACCAGCGCGTCATCCGGCACCTCCCCGGGGTCTAACAGTGTGACCGGGCCGCATTCCCTCACCGCTCCCATAGCCACCAGCTTTCCTATGTAGGGGTCTCCGCCGCCGCCCGCGCCTAAAAGGGCAGCACCCATGGCGATATCCTCAATCTCTTCCAATCCTATTTTTCTCAAAATCCCATCTCCAATCCAGCGGCACAGGTATCTCCTGCCGCGCGTTTTGTTTTTTTCTATTATAAACGCTTTTTCTGCCGTTGTAATTATGGATTGGGTTAAACTTCCCCGCTCTCTTTTGTCCTTTTGGACAAAGAAGAGTCCCGGAGCAGGCGCAGAACTGCTGCCGCCTCATAGAGACGCCCCGCTTCCGGCATTTTCTGTATTCTGAAGCGGAAGAACTCGTGGAGCTTTCCCACCCGGTATTTGATGGTATTTTTATGTACATATAACAGGTCAGCCGTGCGGGCAATATTGCTGTCTGCATCCAGAAGAAAAGTTTCCAGTGTCTTATAAAGCTCCTCGTCCTGCTCTTCCAGCCCTTTCAGACAGGCGGTCTTCTCCAGTATTGCTTTCTCCCCTGCGTCCAGAATCTGCCTGCAGGCGCCTGCAAACTCCAGCTCACTCCCCGTCAGAATATGGCGGCAGGGAAAGATGCAGCCCGCCTCCTCCGCGTATTCTGTGCAAAGAAGAAAAGCGCTGCGCACCTGTGCCGTATTTTCAAGCCCGGGGCAGCTTATGAGGCGCATCTCTTTGTCCCCCTCCTCATAGAAAACCTCCAGAATCTGTTCCTGCTCCATTCTGGTGCGCTCCTGTCCGGTAAAGACAACGCCCTTTCCCTGATGGATGCCCGCTATGCAGATATCATAATACTGTTCCAGAAATGTGCTTGCATGCCTCACCTTCCTTTCCAGATTCCGCTCTTCCTTCTTTTTCCTGGGCAGAAGGAGGAGCATGTGGTGAATGGATTTCACATCGATCCGGAATATTTCCGCAAGCCTGCGCATTTTCACCGGTTCATCATTTAAGATGGCTTTCAAAAGCTCTCCGGTTCCCACATTGCCGTATCCTCTGCTCCAGACACCGATGAACAGCCTTACCGCCTCAGCGGCCTGCAGGCAGAGCTGGGCATGCAGTTTTTTGTCCTCACGGACAAGGAAAAGAGTAAGCCCCGCATTGTCAGCGTCTTTCACCGGCGCGCAGAACACCCAGCGCCCGGAGGGAAGCCGCTCCATCTCCTTTGACGCGCCCGGTGCCTCCCCGCCGTAAAACTGCTCCAGCTCCTCCATAGAGGATTCTCCCGCCTGAGGCCACACAGCCAGATTCACAGGGCGGAAGCGGCTGTCAACTAAAAAGAGGGAACAGCGCAGCCTGTCACTCAGCATCCTGACCACAGATTCCACGGTTCTCTGGCTCTCGGGAAGATAACCGAACCGCTCTAACATCTCCCCCACAAGATAGGTATCCCGCTTCTGCTCACTGATTATGGCATGCATAACCTCTGTGATCACCTCACTGTAGCGCAGGTCCATGCGGTTTTTCGGCATACAGATAAGGACAAAGCCCAGTTCGTCCGCAAGGGCCGCAACCTCAGGAGCAATGTCCTTTAAGAAAATTCCCACATAGTATAAGATCAGCCCCACTTCCCCGCCCTCATATAGCCTCCGTATGGTGGCAAGCTGCAGCGGGACATCCTCCCTTGCGTTGATAAATCCCGTAATGGCAATCTCACCGCCGTAAAAATCGCCGGGGAACAGGTCATCATTCAGCATCTGGGGATTGGCGTATTCCAGGACAGAAATGGATGTGACCACTTTTTTAAGTCCTGACTTCCCCGCTGCCACTTTGGCACCTCCAAGGGAGGGCAGCTTTAACAGGTCTTCCACCGTAACACTCATTTTATCTCACTCCTCTTTGCCTCAAGGCACTTCTGCATATCGTCGGGAAAGGCAGCCTGTATCCGTATCTCCTCTTTGGTAAAGGGCTGGATAAGTGTCACCCGGAAGGCATGCAGGGCAGCCCGCTTCATGTGCTCCGTATTTCCTCCGTACAGACGGTCCCCCAAAAGGGGATGCCCTATCCAGGCCATATGCACCCGGATCTGGTGCGTGCGCCCTGTTGCAAGGCAGAGATGTACCAGAGCACAGTCCCTCATTTTTTCCACAACGCGGTATCTGGTCACCGCGGTCTTTCCCTGAGGGGAGACACACATGCGCATCAGTTCTCCCTCCGCTTTGTCTATCTTCTCCGTAATGATCCCCTCATCCATTTTGGGAACGCCCTCCACAAGGGCCAGATACTTTTTTTCAAATGCCCCCTGCTGTTTCTGCTTTGCCAGTCTCCCTGCAGCCGCCTGGTTTAAGGCAAACACCACAATGCCTGAGGTGTCCTTGTCAAGCCGCCCCACGCTTCTGACCCTGGCCTGCACTCCTTTTTCCCGGAAATAAAAGGCCAGCATATTGGAAAGGGAATCCGCGTAATGCCCATGGGAGGGGTGCACCACAAGACCTGCCGGTTTGTTCACACAGAGCAGATCCTCATCCTCATACAAAATATCCGGTACTCCCTTTCCCGGCACCAGTTGGGAGGAGCCTGTGTGCGCCTCCTCCAACTTTACTTCCACTTTATCCCCGGCTTTCAGTTCATGGGTAACTCTCGCCCTGTTACTGTTTACCCGGATTCCGTCCTTCCTGAACTTTGCCTGTTTTATCTGCCGCTTTGTAAGTTCCATATCGTGAAGCAGAAAGTCTGACAGACTGCAGTCTCTCTCTGCCGTTTTACTCCATATCTTTTCCATTTGCTCATCCCTGTGCATGCTCGTGCTTTCCTCTATCTGTCTTTTTTATTCTAGCAGAGTCCGGCAAATGCGTAAAGAAAATAAAAGAAAACCTCTTTCAGAACCCCTCCTCCCGTGATAGAATGGATTTATAGCAATAGAGAGACGGGCAGACGCACACAAAATGCAATAAATTGCATTTTGGCGCTGGCTAACTCGGGATTTTGCTTCGCATCGCGCAGCATCCCCTTGGGGAAAACATCTCCCGTGACATTGGCCGTGAACAGTAACCAAAAGGAGACTTTATTATGCAGATCAGCAGCCTTCACATCAGGAATTTTAAATACATACGGGATATGGAGATTCGGAACATTGAAAACGCCCTGATTCTGGTGGGGAAGAACAATACGGGAAAAACCTCCGTTCTGGATGCTGTCCGGGCGGTGAGCGGCTCTTACCGGATACGTGAATGTGACTTTAATGAAAAAAAGCAGAGGATAGAGATTACCATGACTCTGTCCATCTCCAGGGAAGACCTGCAGATGCTGCACCACCACGGACGCGTGAGCGTGTACCGCAGATATACTGCCTGGTATGAGGATTTCTGCAAAAAGCTCCCCTCCTACCAAAACGGAAGTCTGACCTTTACCTACACAGTCAATGTGCTGGGACAGGAACGCCTGAGCGACGGCCGCGAAAAGCACAACAAATATATCCGTCAGGTACTGCCCCAGATTTACTACATCGGAACCGACAGACGGCTGGAGCAGCTTCAGAAAGATCTGCTGGCCTTTGAGGAGGATGAACAGTTAAAGAGAATGCGCCTTGATGTCTGCCTGTTCGAGAGCAGCAAGCACTGCAGCCGCTGTTTCCAGTGCATCGGCCTGATCAACCAGAAACGCCCGGAGGATCTGACCGCCTTTGAGACCGCAAAGCTTCTGGAATACAAACTCTGTCAGATGAATCTGACGGACTTTGCAAGGCGTGTCAATACCAGTTTCCACAGAAACGGCGGATTTGATGAGATTCGCTACACCATGCGCTGCAACATCGACGAAATGTGCTCCGTTACGGCAGAAGCCTACAACACCAAGCGCAGCACATACACCCCGGTGGAACATATGGGAGAAGGTATGCGCAGCATCTATATGCTCTCTCTTCTGGAGGCTTACACCCAGGACAACAACAGGATTCCCAGTGTGATCCTGGTCAAGGACCCTGAGACGTTCCTTCACCCGGAACTGCAGAAAAAAGCCGGGGAAATTTTGTACCGTCTGTCCAAAAAGAATCAGATCCTGTTCTCCACCCACTCGCCGGACATGATCTTTAACTTCAGCAGCCACCAGATACGGCAGGTTGTGCTGGACGAACAGTATTATACCATTTTACGGGAGCGGACTGATATGAACCGGATACTGGATGATCTGGGTTTCAATGCCAGCGACCTTATGAATGTCAGCTTTGTCTTCATTGTGGAAGGCAAACAGGATAAAAGCCGACTCCCCCTGCTTCTCCGGAAATATTACTCGGAGATCACCGCCCCGGACGGCAGACTGTCCAGAATCGCCATCATCACCACCAATAGCTGCACCAACATCAAGACATATGCCAACCTGAAATATATGAACCAGATCTATCTCCGTGACCAGTTCCTCATGATACGCGACGGAGACGGCAAAAACAGGACAGAGCTGGCTGCACAGCTCTGCCGCTACTATGAGGCCAGGAATCTGGAGGATGTGGACCATCTCCCGAGAGTCACCCCGAAAAATGTGCTGATCCTCAAATACTATTCTTTTGAGAACTATTTTCTCAACCCCGCTGTCATGGTTCAGATCGGCGTGCTGGAAAAGGAAGAAGATTTTTACAGAATCCTCCTGGAAAAATGGAAAGCCTATCTCTATAAAATAAAGAGCGGGCGCCATCTGACAGAGGAGCTCGGATTTGAGATACAGACAGAAGAAGACCTGAAAAACCATATGGAGGAATTTAAGATCTATATGCGGGGCCATAATCTCTTTGACATCTTCTACGGACCTTACAAAGAGAAGGAACAGGAACTTCTGAAACGCTATATAGATCTGGCTCCCAGGGAGGACTTCAGGGATATCCTGGATGCTGTCGACCATTTTATCTATTTTGACAGCAGGAAAAAGCAGGAAAGTTAAAACACAGGCGCCGCAGATAGGATGTGAATCTGCGGCGCCTGTATTATTCTTTCTCTTCTGTTTCAGGGGCATAGAGGGCATATCCGCCCTTTCCGCTCCGTTTTGCTTTGTAGAGAGCCGTATCCGCCCTGCGGTACAGCTCGTGGAAATTCTCGCTGCCATTAGTCATAACAGCTCCGATGCTGCCGTGTACCGGATAGTCATCCTTTTCCCCTGTATAGAGGGAATCCCACTTCTTTACAATGGCATCCAGGATGAGGATGAGCTGATGGCTGCTCTGCACATTGATGAGAAAGACCATAAATTCATCTCCGCCGATTCTGCCCACAATATCCGTGGAACGGAATGTCCTCTGCAGAGCATCCGCAAAGCGGACGATCGCCCTGTCCCCCTGGGTATGCCCCAGCGTGTCATTGATACGTTTTAAGTTGTCCATATCCACAATAAGGAGCGCACAGACACTGCCTTTGTATTTTCTGAGGGCATGGGTGACAAGTTCCTCTGTGGCCATTTTGTTATAAAGTCCTGTCATGGAATCTGTCTCGGCACGCAGCCTGAGTGCCTCTTTTTCCCTCATATTTTCATCTATGTTCATCATTTTGCCCAGAATGCGCACAACTCTTCCTCTGTCATCCGCAAAGATACTGGTGAGCACTGAAAACCAGATATAGACGCCTGCAAAGTTACAGAAACGAATGTTCCGCGTCATAACCCCTTTTTTGCTGCTGAACTGAGGCAGTATCCTGGAAAAGGCGGTGACATCATCCGGATACACCCATTTCCCGTCCAGAAATGACTGGTAATCCGGCTTTATGCCGAGTATCTTCTCAAAATTTTCGTTGAACTCCAGTGTATGGTCCAAATTGTTGAGTTCAAATACCAGCACATCGGAATCCCTGGCCAAAAGCCGGAATCTCTCCTCCGAGACTTCCAGCTTTTCCTTCTCCTCCAGAAGCTTCTGTGTCTGTGCCCGCAAAGCCTTCCGCTCTGTTCTGAAGAGATAAAAGATCAGCAGAAAACCAAGCAGAAAAGAGACTGCGAAGGCAATATTGAGCCTCGCTGCATAAGTTCTGACAAAGGCATAGGAGGAATCCACCTCCCCCCGCTTCATGGCAGATAAAAGTGTCCATCCGTTATATCCGAAGGGTGTCTGTGTCACATAATACTCCTGTTCCCCTTCCTGTATAAGGGATACCAGTTTCTCTTGGTTCTTGGCTGCCTGCTGCATATCCTCCACGGAATGACCGTCCAGAAAGGCTTCGTTCTTTGTCTTTTCATATATGTTTTCCAGGCTCTTATCCCCTACCACCATCTCCTCATCTTTGGAGGCCACTATGACGTCTCCCTGTCCGTTGATGAGAACACTGGCATCATTTCGCTCAAAATTGTCATGCAGGAACAGGGTCCCGAACTGTTCTGCCGTATAAGAGCCGCAGAGCACGCCTGTGATCTCCCCCTGAGGATTTTTGATGGGAACAGCCAGCAGAACACAGAGGTATCCGTCTTCGATACTGGAGATAAACGGCTCTGAGATCGTCTGTTCCCCTTTCACAGCTGCCTGGAACTCTTTCAGATTTTTGATGTTCCTCTGTATTCCCTCATTGGTCATTCCGTTTCCATTCAAATCCGCCATGGTAATGCGATAAAACTCCTGGGTCTGCCGGATGGCATCGGCTGCGTTCAGGAAGGTCTCTGTATCCTCCATCCCTGCCTGCCCCAGATAACTGGCAAAGGCGCCCAGGGAATCAAACTGGCCGGAAAGTACAGTTCTCACATGATCCGCCTGCTGCTGCGCATAACTTTCCAGGGTCGCGTGAATCTCTTCGTTCACCCTGCGGCTTGTCTTCTGATTATAATTCAGCACTGCCACTGCAAGAAAAACTGCCAATACCGCAAACACCCACAGTGTCTGCTCTGCCCGTGTATGTTTCCTTTTTTTCGTCATACATGTACCATACTCTTTCCTCCGCTCATATTTCCTTGTACAACTAGGCGTATTTCACATTTTTCTTTTGTTTATTCTGTCAGAAACGGTTCTGCTCCATGTTTTCCATTTTTTCCTTTGTGAGAAGAAAAATCTTAACCTCTGCCTCGTGACCGTCCAGTTCCTCCTCTGTCATTCTGCTCAAAGCGGCCACTCTGCTTTTTCCATCCCGAATCTCCCACATGGCATCTTCAAAAAACAGGTCTTCCCCCTCTGTCGTCCGGCCCGTATCCGGCATGGCGCGAAGCGTAACGGTAAAGGAAGATATGCCATGCTCCATACTGCGTCTGTGTATGGCAGCCTTCTCCAGTGTCTCCTCCTCAAAAGGATATTCCCTGAAAAGTTCTGCCAGGTCTGCCATGCGGACAAACCCTCTGAAATAATACTCATTTTCCTGTATCGCCTGCTGCAGTCTCAATTTCATAGTCATCCCTCATTTCCGCCCGGCATCCGCAGTTCTCTGTCGCAAAAGAGGGCATCCACTGCTGCCCTGTATTCATTCAGATGCTGGGCCTTTTTTATTTTCTTTGCGTATTTCGCGCTGTCGGGAAACATATGTATCATGTAGAACCAGAGTTCTTTCATCTTAAACAGCACATTTCTGTCTCCTGACATGACTTTCTCATATTCAGTACAGAGGATGTTGTGAAATTCCCGAAATTTCTCTTTATCCGGCAGTGTGCCCTTCGTAATATGTCCCGCAAGGTCCGGGTCTGTGAGCATTCCCCTGCCAAGCATCACTGTCTCCACCTGGGGAAACCGTGCTGTAAATGCCTCATAGTCTTTCTTCGTAAAAATATCCCCGTTATAGCAGACCCTGTTCCTGCTCAGGGACAGGGCATCTGCAAAAACATCCAGATTCGGTTTGTTTTTATAATAATCTGTCTGCAGTCTCGGGTGAATGATCAGCTCCTCCATGGGATATTTGTTGTAAATCTCTATCAGCTCGTAAAACTCTTCTGCATCCTCCATACCGATTCTCGTCTTAACGGAAAGCTTCAGATCCAGTGTATCAAAAATCTCATCAAGAAATTTTTCCAGCAGCTTCTGCTCTCCCAGGAATCCCGCGCCTCTCATTTTCGTCACAACGGTCCGGGAAGGGCATCCCAGATTCAGATTGACCTCCTCGTATCCCATACTCTGCAGTTCCAGAGCTGTCTTCACAAAATCCTCTGCGTTGTTTGAAAGAATCTGGGGCACTGTGTACATTCCCCGGTTATTTTCCGGCAGGACATCCTTTAACTCCCTGGAATTAAAACAGCGGTTCCGGTTCGGCATGATAAACGGGGTAAAATATTTATCTATGTTATTATAACATGAATACAGGGCATTGCGGTAGATATATCCTGTAATTCCTTCCATTGGCGCAAGATAAAATCTCATAGTATTTTCTGTCTTCCTCCCGGTCTTATTCAAGTCTTATGTTCCTCCAGCCATCTCTCCAGCACTTCCAGATTCATGTCAGAGTGTTCCACCTCCCTGGCATATCGGTACGCAGTCTCCACCACATCCTGAAATTCCAGCTTTTTCCCCTTTTTCAGCCATACCAGCATAACAAATTCCTGAATCCATTCCGTGGAAAATACAGCCAGAGCCATCTTGGAATAGACAGCATCGTCGTACACCGCACCGCAGAAATAGGTATATACAAAGAACACCATAAGCTGTTCTCCCATCCGTTCCCACTCCCCGCGTACGCTGCTCTCATACCCAAAGCTGCGTTCAAATTCCCCGCACAGATCCAGATAATGCTCCTCCCCGTTTTCATAGAGATTCTTCCAGGCATCCGAAAGCAGGGTGCCCCACTCGCTCCTAAGCCGCTCCAATTTCCGGAACACGGAAAATTCCTGCTTTCTTCTGGCGTACCGCCCTTCCTTTTCTATCTCTGCACCGGTGGGATGGCGGTATTTTTCAATCACCTGATCTATGGCGAAAAATTCTTCCCGGTCTATGCATGCCTGGAAATCCTCCGCAAGAAAAAGCACCTCCCGCATCCGGATCCGCAGGTCCTTTTCCCTATCTGTAAGGATTTGAAATATCACATCCCTGGCATCCGAAAGCAGGGTAAAAAGGAAAAAATCAAAGTCCTCAAACTCATCTTCCTCCTCTGTCTCCCAGGTGATAAATTCCGCCTTCTCCCTGCAGGAAAGAATCATTCTGGCAGCTTCGGGACAGGACAGCGTAAGGGAAAGTTCCCGCAGATCCTCAAATTCCTCCACATGCCTGGGATACATGCTGCAGGTGGCACATAGCCCCTTCGGGCCCAGTTCCCTGTAAAGGTCACAGAGGTTTTCCTCGTTTAAAAACGCACAGCGCCTGTCATACTGATAAAAGCATCCCTCCATCCAGTCAATGGAATTTCTGAGCCTTCTGCCAAACTCTCCCTGCACATTTCCATAGGTCTGCAGTGACTCCTCATCAATGACAATCTGCCATCCGGCGCAGCAGGTAGCCGGACAAGCTCCGGCAATACAGACAAAATCGTCATAATAGCCGGGTTTTATATATCTCATATTGCGTCTCCTTATTGATTTCTTTCGTAAACCGAACAGAACTCACACCCGGTCAGGACTATGACACTCCTGGGGCCGGCAAGTATACTGTCACTGTCCAGGCGGACAGGCTGTTTTTTCCACTCCGAACCGATCTCTCCGGTATTCACGGATACATGCCACAGCAGGGGCCGCGGAAGCTCAGGCAGTCTGACTGAAACAGGTTCCCAGAAGGCATTCACCAGGAGATAGACAATGTCATCCCTGCCGTTATCCTCATCATAGCCTGTGAACATCACTGCCGTAACCTTTGCCTCCTGCCCGAAATTCTCCACCCAGGGATTTTCCCCGTGGAAGCTGATCTCCGGAAGGCCGAAGCGGTTGCTGCCCAGATTGCCGCTGATGCTCTTATGGCTCTTCCTGAAATGTATCATGAACCGGAAGAATTCATACACATCTCTGTGTGTCTCAAGCCTGCTCCAGTCAATCCAGGATATCTCGTTGTCCTGGCAGTAGGCATTGTTATTCCCATACTGGGTGTTGCAGAATTCATCCCCTGCGTAGAACATAGGCGTCCCTCTGCTGCACATGAGGACTGCGCAGGCATTCTTGATCAGACGCATTCTCAGCGCATTGACCTGAGGGTCATCTGTCTCTCCCTCCTCCCCGCAGTTCCAGCTCCTGTTATCATCGGAACCGTCCCGGTTTTCCCATCCGTTGGCCTCATTGTGTTTCCAGTTATAGGAATACAGGTCATAGAGTGTAAAGCCGTCATGACAAGTCAGGAAATTAACGGAGGCATTTTTCCCCCGTATCTTGGGCTTGTAAATGTCCGTAGAACCTGCGATGCGCATGGCAGCCGCCTGGGCTGACCAGAGTCCGCCCTTCAGATACTCCCGCAGGTCATCCCTGTACTTTCCGTTCCACTCTGACCAGCGGCAGAAGGCCGGAAACTGCCCCACCTGGTATAGTCCTCCTGCATCCCATGCCTCCGCAATCAGCCTGGTGCCGCTTAACAGGGAATCATAGGCCAGAGACTCCACAAGAGGCGGCCGTTCCATGGGTGAACCGTCTTCGTTCCGCCCCAGAATCGACGCCAGGTCAAACCGGAAACCGTCAATATGGTAATCGGAAACCCAGTATCTGAGGCATTCCTGAATCATTCTCCTCACCACCGGGTGATTGCAGTTCAGTGTATTGCCGCAGCCGCTGAAATTATAATAATGGCCGTCCGGCGTCAAAAGATAGTAAATGTTGTTGTCAAATCCTTTAAACGATATAAAAGGCCCCTCCTCGTTTCCTTCAGCCGTGTGGTTAAACACCACATCCAGAATGACCTCTATTCCGTTTTCATGGAGCGCCAGCACCAGGTCCTTTAACTCCATTCCCTCCCGGTTGTACTCTTTTGAGGCCGCATAACTGGTGTTGGGGGCAAAAAATGCCACGGTATTATAGCCCCAGTAATTGATGACCTGCCGGTCATTCACCATTCTCCGCTCCCGCAGCTCATCAAACTCAAAGATGGGCATAAGCTCCACTGCATTAACTCCCAGATCCTTCAGATAGGGGATTTTCTCCTTAATGCCTGCAAATGTTCCCGGGTGCTCAACATCTTCTGCCATCTTCGTAAATCCGCGGACGTGCATCTCATAAATGATCAGCTCATCCATGGGAACCTTTGGCTGCCGCTCTTTTCCCCAGAAAAAATCATTTCTCACAACTCTGGCCCGATATCCTTTTTCATTCACCTTTTTGCCCCATACACTCTGGCCTGTCACTGCCTTTGCATAGGGGTCAAGGAGTATGTGGTTCTCATCAAAGAGAAGGCCCTGTTCCCTGTCCCAGACACCGCCCAGCCGGTAAGCATACTCAAATTCTCCGATATCCAGACCGAACACCATCATGGAGTACACGTCACCGATCTTAAAATGCTCCGGAAACCTGAGAACCGCATACGGTTCCTCCTCTGTCCTGTGAAAAAGCAGCAGCTCACAGAACGCCGCACCCTTTGAATGCACGGTAAAGTTAACGGCAGTCTGTAAAACTGTGGCACCGTAGTTGCCGTACAGCCCCGGGCATACCTGAAAACCTGCCACCTCGTCTGTTGGTATCCATTTTTGAAGCTCATCATTCATGCTGACATCCCTCCCTGAATTTTATGCGATCACGGTTTTCGGTTCTCTTACTTTGCGGGAGAGTCGGAAAAAGCCCGGCAGCAGCCAGGCTCCGGGAGCTCCCATACGGTACACAGCATTTCTTCCGGGAGGCATCAGTCCTGCCTGAGCACTGACAGCAGCTTCCTCATCTGTCCCAGGCGCTCCTCAAACTGTACATAGAAGTCTCTTCCGCTTTCAAACGGCTGTGTATAAAAAAGATTCAGGACATACATGTTCAGATCTTTCGTGAGCTGCTCTTCCTCTTTTTCTTCCAGAAGATTCCGGATGTCTTTCAAAAGAAAATGCCATTTGGCAGCAAAATCTTCATAGTTTTTCAAATCCGGCACATCCAGCCATTTGCTCACTTTTATTTTAGTCTTATTTTTCTTCGGGCATTCCTGATTCTGCAGGTAATAGAAAAAACCTTTTTCCTCATAATATCTCCCCAAGGGAAATAACCGGCAGAGCCCCGGACGGAAGGCATGGACCTTACATCTTCCATTTTCATCTAAGAAGGTACACTTTTCTTTTGCTCCTGTCATCCGCAGATTCGGCAGAATACTGCCCTCTGCCACATGCAGTTCTATGTGGCTGTTCATCAGGTCTTCAAAAGTGAGGCCCAGGTTTGTCTCCAGCCTGTAGACATCAAGGGGGTCCAGTTTAATGGAGTCCCCCATGCCCCGGCAGCACTCGGAACATCCCTGGCAGCCTCCGCAGTCAGCCTTCACCATATCTCCCGCTTTATATAATTTCTTTAAGTCCTCTGCAAGAACTTCTCTCTCCATGTATAAAACCTCTCTGTCTTATGTATTTCTGTTTATGGACTTTACAGAATGTGTTTGAAAATTTCTTTGGCCGGCTGTACGTCACACTCTGTGGGAGATTTTCCCCCATAAGCCAAAAGTCGGGAAATCCCTCTTGCCACGCGTCCCTCCGGGTCATCAAAATGACCGCCCGGATTACTCTCACAGATAACCGGACAAAATTTCCCCCAGTGGGCAGCCAGACGTTCTGTGCACACTTTTACGGAAGCCATTCTCACATTGCGGACTTTATGCTCCCTGCTGCCAAGAGATATATAGATCAATGGATTTTCGGCTTTCATACTGTGGGACATGGCATAATCTGCCCAGCCATCAAACCAGAGGGAACCGGACATGGTGCCGATTCTGTTGAACTTGTCCGAATGGTACATGGCATACACGGCGAATAATCCGGCCATGGAATATCCCACGATTCCTCTGTCCTTCACTTCAAACGTAAGATTCTGTTCCGCCCGGGGAAGAAGCTCCTGCTCAAAATACCGCAGATATTCCCCGGCTCCGCCTGTAAAATCCGTGCTCTTTGCAAAAGCCTTCTCTGCCTTCCAGGGAGAAAAATCACCGTTCCAGTCTCTTCCCGAAACGCCCGCAAGGACACACGGCCTCGTGATCTGCTGCCATATCTTCTCCCCTTCCTCCCGGGAAAAAATGTGGCACCAGATAACAGGAACCGGTTCTTTTATCTCCTCTCCCCAAAGGTAGATTTCACATTTCTCTTCTTTAAAACTTTTCATGGCAGCAATAAGACCTTTCTGTGTGCAGTCAGTATTTTTACTGGTGTTGCCGCTGATTTATACAAGTTCAGCACAGTAAATGTACAGATACGGCTGAACGGTTAGCAATTTATTTTCTTCTTTTTTATTATAAGGGACGGGGTAGAAAACCGCAATGTTTTTATTCGCAGGGACGGGAAAATGGGGACGGGAAAATGGCCGTAGGCGGGGCTGCATGATAGCATGACATGGGAGGGGCAGCTGCGAGGGATGACTCTGATTTTTCTTGCTCTATAGACAAATTGAAAGGAATCTAAATCTCTTATTATCGTATATAGTCTTAAGCGCCTGGCAGCAAGTTCTCCCCACTTTACGGCTAATTTTAGAGAAATCTTTGGTTTTCGTAGGTGATTTTAGGGCATCTGACAATACTTTCTTCTTGTTTTACAGATAATTTATTAAAATTTTTAGTTTTTATAAGTAATCTTAGGACTCCTGGCAATAGTTTCCGCCTGTTTTACAGATAATTCGAAGGATGTCTTTAGCTTTCGTAGGTAATCTTAGGGCGCCCGACAATGGTTTCTTCTTGTTTTGCAGATAATTCATTAAAAAGCTTTAGTTTTTATAGGTAATCTTAGGACTCCTGGCAATGGTTTCTGTCTGTTTTACAGATAATTCGAAGGATGTCTTTAGCTTTCGTAGGTAATCTTAGGGCGCCCGACAATAGTTTCCGCCTGTTTTACAGATAATTCGAAGGATGTCTTTAGCTTTCGTAGGTAATCTTAGGGCGCCCGACAATGATTTCTTCTTGTTTTGCAGATAATTCATTAAAAAGCTTTAGTTTTTATAGGTAATCTTAGGACTCCTGGCAATGGTTTCTGTCTGTTTTACAAATAATTTGAAGGATGTCTTTAGCTTTCGTAGGTAATCTTAGGGCGCCCGACAATGATTTCTTCTTGTTCTGCAGATAATTCATTAAAAAACTTTAGTTTTTATAGGTAATCTTCAAGAACCAGACCATGTCTTCTGCTTGTTTTACAGATAATTTGAAAGACAGCCATATAATCTATAGGTAAATCCGGAAATTCGACATGTGTCCTTACTTTCCAGGTAATTCAGAACTCTGATATCTAACAGATGATGTGCGATGGGTAATATATAAATACAACAAGGGTATTTATAAAATGAGACAGCAATGACCCGGTATGGCGTATGGAATCTATATATAGCTTGCAGGCTGCAGGAAATGTAGTATAATAGTGTCTGGCTGTCCGGATGATCTCCATGCCGGACTGTATCATAAAACTGCACGGGAGGTCTTGTGAAAATGAATCTGATATTCCGGAAAAATTTTAAAAATGCAGTGGAACGTGTGCTTCATGTTCCCCATAACTATACAGGCGGTATTCTGGAAATGACCTTTGTGTTGGATTATGCGCTTTCCAAAGAATGTGCCGTATCCATGACAAAAGAGATTGCCGCTGTGCTCCGCTCCCATAGCCATGTCTTTCAGAATGTCCGGCTCAACCTTCTGCACTGGAAGGAGAACGAGGTGCTTGTAAACCAGGTGGTGCCAATTTCCATGCTGCAGCTTGGGAGAGGGTTGGAAAACTATGAATCCCTGCCCGGAAATAAATCCCTGGACACCCTTACAGATACCCTGAAACGCTTCCACGCCAGGTCTAAGCTGGTAATCTGCCTGCTCGGTACAGGATCAGCCGCAGGCGCGGTGGTGCTGGATGAGGAGAGGACAAAAAAGAATCTGCAGCCATTTCTTGGGCGGAAGAGTATATTCTTATGTGTGCAGGAGGACGGGGAATGCGTTAGTCCGGAGATTGTGATGGGGGCTGAAATACTTTCCAAAATATAAGGACACAAAAAACGGAGACTGCATTGCCGGGGAATATATCCATATTCCCCGGCAGCATAGTCTCCTTTTTCCGTTTTCCTTATCCCTTTGCCAGATTCAGCAGAGATTCCTTTAACTCCGGCACTGCCGCCTTCACAATTCCTCTTATCCGCTCAAAAGCCTCCGCATCTGCCGCCTCAATCCGGTACGTCATGGCCTGTTCCGTTACAGATTTTCTGAGCAGGAACCAGCCGTCTGCAAATTCAATACGCACACCGTCCATTCTGCTCACAGGATAGCATTCTCCCATCTCTGCCGCCTTATCCAGCCATTTTTCCTGTTCCTCATAGGGGCAGAAGACCCTCAGATCCGGTGTGATGATGGAATCCGGAAACTCTTCTGCCATCTCTGCCAGGCTCCTGCCTTCCTCCTCCAGGATTTCGCACATTTTCAGTGTTGCGTAAAGGCCGTCATCTCTGCCGATTTCCCGGAAGAAAAAATGTCCGCTGATCTCCCCTGCTGCCAGTGCCCGTTCCTTTAAAAAACGCTGCTTGATGAATCCGTATCCGCTCCGCTCCATCACAGGCATCCCACCGTAAGCCAATATGGTATTCTTCACCAGGGAGGCGCTTTTCTGATCATATACAAATGAACCGGGGCCTCCTTTCAAATACTGACGGATAAAAACGGCAAAGCTTTTCTCACTGGTCAGATAATGCCCCCTGTTGTCAATAAAGACAACTCTGTCCCCGTCTCCGTCATAAGCGGCTCCCAAATCTGCCCCTGTTTCCAGAACTTTCTTACAGACATCTGCAAGGCAGTTATACTCTGCGGGATTGGGGTTCCTGTTCGGAAAATTTCCGTCGTATCCGCAGTAAAGCCGGCTCACCTCATACCCCATCGTTTCCATGATCTGTGGTACAATTTTACTGGTGGCGCCATCACAGCAGTCCAGGACTATCTTCAGACTTCCCTTTCTGCAGTTTCTTTCTATGAAAGCCGCGTAGTTTTTCTCCACATTTCTTGTTTCATATGAGCCGTTCCCTGTTAAGAAGTCTCTCAGGTGCACCAGATTCTCCACCTTTTTGATTTCTTCCGACGTCACCGGGAAATTCCCGAACATCATTTTAAATCCATTATACCGTGCCGGGTTGTGGGATGCTGTGACCATGATTCCTCCCTGCGGCGCTTCGGTTCCAAATTCCGCTGCGTCCAGAGCGTAATAAAACATAGGTGTGGTCACACAGCCTACATCTATCACATGGATGCCCGTTTCCATCAGTCCCCGCATAAGAGAGGCCTTCAAAACCGGTGTTGACAGGCGGATATCCCCTCCCACCGCCAGCCGCTTTCCCCTCTGCAGGGTCCCGACTGCTCTGCCGATGAGGTAAGCATCCTTTTCATCAAATTCCTCTCCGTATATCCCCCGTATATCGCAGTCTTTATAAATACTCATGTAACACTCCTTCGCTGTTCATCCTTTTCCAAGCTGATATCTCTCTTGATACGCCTCAAATGCACACTGATAAAGCTCATCATATAGAGAGGTAAGCCCGTACACCGGCTCAATGATGTCCCGGTAAGAAATCATGTGCCCTGCTGCCTCCGGTAAATCATGGTAGCAGGAAGCCGATGCCGCTAAAATCGCACATCCCATAGCCGCCCCCGTATTCTCCGGCACTTTCAGCATCCTGTCCAGTACACTTGCCCGTATACGCAGCCACTCCGATGATCTGCAGGCCCCGCCTGTTGTAAAGATCTCCTGTCCCACACAGGCGCCGCACTCCTGCATATGTTCAAAGGCCAGCCGTTCAGCGTAGGCCACACCTTCCATGAGCGCAGCATAATGAATCTGCGGATCGGAAATATCTCCTAGGACAAATGCCCGGGCCTCCGGGTCCAGAAATGGAAAACGTTCCCCTCTGCCATGCAGAGGATAACTGATGACCTGCGTGGGAATCACGTCCATAACTCCCCGGTTCCACATCTCAAACTCTTCTTTTTCAAAAAAATCATTCAGACACCTTCCCCCAATATTGGAGGCGCCTCCAAACATCCAGTCCCCGGAGGGCAGTTTGTGTGAATAACTGCTTCCCCCCGCATCGACGAATAGTTCTTTTGTGACTCCTTTTAAGACCATGGTCGTTCCGATGATGGAAGCCCAATCTCCTCTTTTGACTGCTCCTGTAGAGACTGCGGACACATAACCATCTGTCGCTCCGGCAGCAACCACGGTATCCGGTGAAAACCCAAATTCCTCCGCAGCCTCTTTTGTGATATTTCCTATGACCTGCCCCGGGGGAATCACCGATGGAAATATGCGCCGGTCAAGCCCCAGCACCTCAAGCAGTTCCGGCCAGACTTCTTCTTTCAGGTCAAACCCGCTTTTCAGCGCATTGGAGTAATCCGTGATTCCATATTCACCTGTAAGCCTGCCTACGATATAGTCTGACTGATGCACCATGTATTCTGCCTTCTCATACACATATGGCTCCTGCTCTTTTATCCACAGGATCTTCGGCAGGGCAAAGGATGCGTTGAATACATAACCCATTTTCTTTTCCAGCTCACCGGCATGTTCGTGTATCTTCTCCGCCTGGACAGCCGCGCGCATATCATTATACATCAACGCATTCCTGAGAGGATGCTTCTCTTCGTCTAAAAGCACGATTGTACCAGAAGTACCGTCTACCGTGACGGCGCGTATTTCCGTCGGCTTTCTGCCCGTCCTCTTAAGTGCATCCACACACTTTTTTATAACCGTTCCGGCCGCATCCCACCACATAGCAGGGGCCTGTTCATACCAGCCCTCTCTCCTGCTTGTATTCAGCTCCCAAAAGTTGCATGTCCCCTGTGCAAAGACTTGGCCCTGTTCATCACATATAATACCTCTGGCTCCCTGGGTACCCACATCAATCCCTAAAAAAAGCATCCCATCACCTTGATCCTTTCAGGACTTCCGGGTTCATAAGAAATCTTGGCATCTCCCCCGCAAAATACCGTTCTGCCTGTCCGAGAACCATGGCAGGACTGTCAGCAAAAGCCTCCACTGTATCTCCGCTTTTATGACAACTGAATGTCAGATTATCCAATTCAAAAAGTGGGCTGTCCATAGGTACCGGCTCCACCTCATAATTGTCAATGGCTGCCCCTGTGATCCACCGTTCCTTCAGTGCCTCATAAAGGGCATCCATATCAACCAGAGGAGACCTGGCTGTATTGATAAAAACTGCTGTTTCTTTCATCATCCTGAACTGCTCTCTTCCCATCATGCCCCTTGATGTCTCAGAAACTCTTGCATGCATGGAGACGATATCACTGCGTTTTAACAGTTCTTCCAGACTGACTGCTTCTCCCCCCGCCTCCAGCACTTCAGCTTCCTTCACATAAGGATCATATACCAGCAGCTTTACCTGGAACGCTGCCAGAAGCCTTGCGACCGTCCGGCCGATGGTGCCGAATCCGATAATTCCTACTGTCCTGCCTTTCATCTCATGGATTCTTCCGAAGTTGGGGAAGGTTTCCAACCAACGGTGGTGTGCCTGCATGGAGGCATGACAGCGGCCGATATTTCTGGTCTCTGCGATCATCAGTCCAATCGTCATCTCTGCCACGGCGTTGGCATTGTGCGCCGGATTGGCAATGACAGGTATCCCTGCCTTTGTAGCTGCCTCCAGGTCGATATTCTCAATTCCGCCTCTGTTTGTCAGCAGTAGCTTCAGACATTCAGCCTCCTCAAAGACCTGGGAGGGTATGGGGCATTGATGCGTCTGTATCACATCCGCATCTCTGATCTCTCTCATGATCTTATCCGGTACAGGCACGCAGCGGGACCCTGTCGTCTCCATGTTCTTGATATAGACCCGCATCTCTTCATGAGACTTTGGCCCGAAATAAAAGAATTTTTTCTCATCATAACGGACAAAGCCTTCTATTCCTTTTTCCATCATTTCCGGTGGAAGCAGCAGGTCACCAATGCATACGATTTTCATATATTTCCTCCTTCGGTTCTCATCTCTCTGCTTTCCTGCCTCTGCATATGTGAATCAAAGCAGGGAAGCAGGCATTTCTGCAGCTCACAGAAGGTCTGATAATTTATCTCATACTGTCTTTGTTTATGAGCATCAGGCAGATACGTCCGTCCGATGGTCTTCATCTTCTCTGCCCCTTCTTTCAGGCTCGAAAACACACCTGCCGCGCAGCCTGCCACCACCACATCTCCCATAGCTGCCCCCTCTGTGTTTTCCTGTATGGTCACAGGAATCCCCAGGATGTCACTCAGCATCTGCATCCAGGCACTGCTCTTGCACGGACCGCCTGTGGCGACGATTTCCCGAACCTCATCCGGCCTCATCCCCTGGGCATCAAGGACAATATCCACGTTCTGCCTAACCGCATAGCAGGTCCCCTCCATCACGGCCCTGAGCATTTCTTTTTTCGTGGAAGTCCCTGACAATCCGAAGAATACCCCCCTTGCATTGGGGTTATAGATTGGAGATAATTCACCTGCCAGATACGGCAGAAAAACAATTCCATTCGCCCCGATCGGGGCCTCCGTCACATAATCGCTCATGACTGTAAAGACATCCTTATGAAGGGTCACTGCACACAAAGTCTCCATATCACAGACAGCCTCTTTCATCCATTTAAAAGCTCCGCCCGTATTGGACATGACTCCTATATTCATCATATAATCCTTATCCGCATATCCGATCGTGATGAGCCTGTCATCTGTCTTATACTGCTCTCTTTCCCCACATTCCTGGAGCATGACCACGCTGCTCCCTGTCCCGCAGGAATAGGCCATTTGATTTCTGCTGAAGATTCCTGCGCTCAGTGTTGCCACTGCCGTATCCGAAGCTCCTGCTGCCACCATAGTCTGTTTTGGCAGTCCCAGTTCTTCAGCGGCTTCATTTGTTAAATGTCCAATCACCTCATGACAGTCGCAGACTTTCGGGAAACGCCTCAGATCGATCTGCAGTTTTTCTGCCAGCCTTTCATCCCATTTTTTTTCAAAAATGTTATAGAAATGATAGTTCGTAGCCATAGATCGGTCAATGGTAAAGCGGGAAGTAAGCCTGTATGTAATGTAGTTACTGCAGTCCAGAAACATGGCTGTCCTGTCATACAATTCTCTCTTATATTTTTTAAACCAGAAGAGTTTTGAGACAATATGATAGGGACGAATCGAGGCCGGATTCACAGAAGCGATCTCTTTTCCGTAATCTCTCTGAAGTTCCAGACTCTCCTCCACAGCCCTTCCGTCGGCCCATATCATGCCGTTCATCAAAGGCTCTCCGTCCTCTTTTACAGGTGTAAGAGTCGGCGTGTGGCTACTGACACAAAGAGCCGAAACCTGTTCCTTTTGAAAAGCGCCCTCTGCCAAAAGCTTGCCGACACACCATACAAATGCACTCCACCACTCTTTCGGATCATGTTCCGTCTGATTTTTATAAGGGGTTATCACAGGATAACTCTTATAAGCCGTTATCATCACTTTTTCCATCCTGACACTGTATGCCAGGGCCTTCACACCGTTTGTGCCGAAGTCAAACCCCATAAGAATCTTATCGTCCATTTACACCGTCCTTTCTGCCGCTTAACTAAGCGGATATTTTCCATATTCATGAATCGCTTCATACATGGCGATCACATTTTTCATGGGCACGCCGCCCTGTATGTTATGGGATGGAGCGCACAGATATCCTCCGCCCTGTCCCAGATCACGGATTCTCTTTTTTACTTCTTTCCTGACATCCTCCTCATTTCCTAAAGCCAGTACGTTTACGCTGTCTATTCCACCATGGAAGCAAAGGCGGCTGCCGAATTCCCGTCCGATCAGAGCTGTATCCATCCCCGCTGCCGACGGCTGGATCGGATTTAAGATATCTGCTCCTGCATCTATAAAATGCTGAATAAAAGGATAGACACCGCCGCAGGTATGGATTGAGAGTTTCCCCTGGGGATTGTGTTTCCGAAATTCCCGTTTCACATGGTTCCATTCTATTTCATGGCGGGGTTTTACCACCTGTTCGTAATATGCAGGATTAATCAGAGGACCGTTCTGAGTCCCCACATCTTCCCCGTTCAGTCGGACATAAGAGAGATACTCTCCTATGGTATCCATCACCATAGTCTCTACTTTCATCTGGATTTCCCTTGTTTTATCCATGATGGCTTCCACGATTTCCGGTTCTGTATAGAGGTATGCCAGATAATCTTCAAAGCCTAACAGGAACTGTCCCATCTCAAAAAGATGTCCACCCACCTGGCAGGTAAGGGCAAAGTCTGTCTCCTTATAAAGACTCCTCACCAGCGGCACCGCCAAATCCGGGTCATAGAGTTCCTCCGGTTCTGGCCAGTGATAGGCATAGACGTCCGCTACATCCTCGATTCCTGCCAGAGGCGCATCTCCATTGATGTACATAAAATCCGTCTCTGTATCCCAGATTTTCTTTCTGAGAACGCCCCACTGGTCCCGGAATTCATCCTGTTCGATGGAAAAATTCTTCGGCACAAATGCATTTGCAGAAAAATGCATGATGTCAATATCCAGCTTTTCCAATACCTCCGCAGATGCAAATGCGTGATTACAGTCATCCCACCAATACGGCTCAAAGGGCACATGCAGATATTCGCACAGCTCCATGTACGCCGGCGGCGCAATGGTCATATCACAGGGAACCCGGTCCGGCTCCCGGTGGTTCAGTGCAGTCTCGACACGTTCTCTTCTGGTATATACTTTTCCCATAATCATCCTCCATTTCTTTGTCCCTGTTCCCTCACACGCTCTCCTGTTTCCCTGTCAAAGAGGTACAGCAAATCTTCCTTCATTTTCACATATATCCTGCTTCCTTTTTGGAAAACCAGCATATCTTCTATCACGATTGTAAGAAAATCCTCCAGGATACGAATACTGATGATTCTCTCATCACCCAGATTTTCAAATACATCCACGGTAAACTGTGCATCATAGTCTTTCTCATCGGCGATCATAATGCTGGTAGGCCGGATTCCCATGGTATACTGCTGTCCGTCTTCCAGAATGGAATGAAACTTAGCCGGTGCCTTTATCCTGGTGCCATCCAGCAGGAGAAAACAAAAGCCGCCGTCCGCTTTCTGCACAGTCACTGGCAGCAGATTCATCGGAGGTTCACCGATGAAATCTGCTACAAATATATTGACCGGGTCATTGTATATCTCATCCGGCGTCCCATACTGCTGCAGCACTCCCAGTTTCATGATTGCAATATGATCAGCCAGGGATAATGCCTCCATCTGGTCATGGGTCACCAGGATCGTGGTACATTTAATCTCTTTGTGCAGTCTTTTGATCTCTCCCCTTAAAATCTGTCTCATCTTCCCATCCAGGTGAGACAATGGTTCATCCAGCAGCAGGATTCTCGGATTCCTTACCAGGGCCCTGGCTATATTGACCCTCTGCTTCTGTCCTCCGCTCAGGCCCTCCACTTTTGCATCCAGCAGTTCTTCCACCTTCATGGTCTTAGCAATCTTCCTGACTCTCTGGTCGATTTCTTTCTTGTCTACTTTGTTCGCCTTCAGACAAAAGGCGATGTTATTGTACACTGACAGGGGTGGATATAAAGCATAATCTTCAAATGCCAGTCCTATTTTCCGCTCTTTCGGATGGATGTCATTGATGACCATATCACCAATGGCAATCTCACCTTTTGTGATCTCCTCAAGTCCTGCGATCATGCGGAGCGTCGTGGATTTCCCGCATCCGGAAGGGCCAAGAATGCCGAGAAACGTACCGTCTTCAATCTCCAGATTCAGGTTGTTTACTGCATAGACGCCGTCCTTTTTTCCATTGCCCTGGTCATACATCTTGTACAGATTCTGCAGTTTTAAATTAGCCATTCTTTCCACCGCCTCTCATGACTTCCTCATTGTGGCGCACCAGGTATTCCTTTGTCTCACTGTGAAAGAAAATACCTTTATCCATGTTAAAATGAAGATAAATCGCCTCATCGATCTCAAATCTCTCATCCACATGTACAATAAAACGTATCATATCATCACCAAGGCTTACTGTAAGCTCCACTTTATTTCCAAGCGGTTCATGGGTATAGATCTTCCCCCGGACATATCCTTTTCGCGGCTCTCTGCTGTAGTCAATCGCCCAGCCCCTGAAGCCGATATCCACATCCTTTACCCCCGCACACTGCAGTCTCTCCCCCACGTCATCCGGCACCGGATAGACTTCCTCTCCATAGGGGAGACGGATACCGGTTCTTCCTTTTTCCTCCGTCACACACCCCTTTAGGATATTGATCTCACAGTCTCCGAAAAGCTTTGCCACAAATTCCGTCTCAGGCAGGTAATAGACCTCATTCCCTGTCCCTACCTGGCAGATACTGCCCTCATGGATAACCGCTATCCTGTCTCCAAGGCTCATTGCCTCCGTATAGTCATGTGTCACATAGATTGTCGTGGTGTGAAATGCTTCCTGCATGGATTTCAATTCCTTGCGCATGGAATTCCTGAGCTTTGCATCCAGATGGGCCAGCGGTTCATCCATAAGAAATACATTCGGATTTCTTACCAGGGCACGTCCCAGTGCAATCCTCTGCCGCTGCCCATTGCTGGCCTGAGTGGGTTTCCGTTCCAGAAGCTCGGATATATTCATCATCGCTGCAACTCTTTTCACCTCGCGGTCCACCACTTCCTCCGGCTGCCGGTGCTTTTTCGTTCTCATGCTGGAAGCGATGTTTTCGTATACCGTTTTGTGAGGATACAGGGCATAATTTTCAAACACCATGGCCACATCCCGCTCCCTTGGCTCCACATAATTCATATATGCATCGTCAAACAGGATATCCCCTTCCTCCGGGTCTGAGATGCCGGCTATCAGATTCAAAACAGAGGTTTTTCCGGCGCCTGCAGGACCGAAGATCACATAGAATTCATTGTCTTTTACATCAATGGATACATCCTTCAGCGCTGTGATGCTGCCATATTTTTTTGTCACATGATCCAGTCTGATTCTCGCCATTTTATTCACCTATCCTTTCACGGCACCAAAGCTCAGTCCCCGGACCAGATGTTTCTGGATGCACAGACACAACACGATTTCAGGTGCTATGGCGATCAGGGATGCCACAGCCATCTGCCCGTAATGTATCGTGTCCGTAGCGATATACGTCAGTGCGGAAACTGTAATTGTCTGGATATTAAACCCACAGAGCATCAATCCAAACGTAAAGTTATTCCAGCAGAAAATGAAGGTCAGAAGCGCTGCTGCCACAAGACCCGGCCGTATGAGCGGTATCAGCATTTTAAAGAACACCTCAAACCAGCTGTATCCGTCAAGTTCTGCCGCTCTTTCCATTTCCACGGGAATATCTTCAAAGTACCCCCGCAAGACCCAGATCAGCAGCGGAAGACCAATAAACTGATAGATCCATATCATTCCGAAATAGGTGTCATACAGATGCAGTTTTTGGAATATGGCAAATAACGGAATTATGATAAGAATCTCAGGCGCGAACTTAAACGAAAGTATCGTAAACGCCACAGTCTCTTTCCGCTTAAAATTATATCTTGCCAGGGCATAGGCCGCGGGTACGCCCACGATCACGGACACCAGCACCGCCCCGGAACAGATAATAAAGTTATCTCCAAACGCTTTTACATAGTTTCCCGTAGTCAGGACATTTCTGAAGTTATCCAGTGTGGGTTTAAATATGAACAATGTCTTGAACATATCCACATCGCTCTTGAAAGAAATGATAACCATCCAAATGAGCGGGAAAACGGAAAAGATCGTATAGATCACAAGAAAAACCGTACTGGCGATCCCCAGCACTTTTGCAAATCTCGATTTGTTCTGATACATAGCACACCCTCCTCTCTATCCGTTGTTCGCTGACTTTGCTTTCAGCCACGCTTTGACCAGTTTACTGCTGATAAAGTTTATGATCACCCATAAGACCAAGATCTGAGGAACCGCTTTTCCGATACTGGAATAGGTGAATGCATCCCGGTATGCACTGAGTGAAAGATTCATCAGGGTATCCCCGGGGCCGCCTTTTGTCGTAGAATATATGATAGAAAACTCCTGTATCGCAGCGCACAGCCTGAAGATCAATGTGATCAGGATCACCGGTTTTAAAAGCGGCAGTGTCAAAGTCTTAAAGGTAAACCATGCGCTTCCCCCGTCGATCATGGCTGACTCATAGGGTGACTTTGGAAGTCCCTGAAGGCCTGCCAGGATGAGAAGCAGCACAAAAGGCGTATATACCCAGGTGTCAATCAAAATGACGGAAAACAATGCGGTGGAGGAATCAGCCGTCCACGGAAATCCATACACGCCGAACAGATTCAGGAATCTTTCCACCACACCCACAGAGGAATTGGTCATCAATTTAAAAAGCAGTGTAGCAATGACCGGAGATACCATCAGAGGAAAGATCAAGACCACCTTCAAGATCCTGGTGAACAAATTGTCTTTCCGATTCAGAGATAAGGCGATTACCAGCCCCAGTCCCATCTCTACCACCAGTGCGGCTATGGTATATTTCACGGTAACCCACAGAGAGTGCCAGAAATTCACTCCCTTGAACATTTCCAGCCAGTTTTTCAGTCCCACAAAATGCCATACCGGCTTTTTCAATGAATAATCCGTCAAGGAATAAAACACAGCCTGATAAAATGGATACAAGATACCAAGCGTCACTACCAAAGTGGGCAGTATGATAAGCCATGGCCGCAGGCGCAGATTCATGGGCTTTTTATTCAGCTTCTGCCCTGTTTGTTTCGTTTTTGCCATATTTCCCCGCATGACCCAACCTCCTCATTTTCGTAAAAAAAGTCAAAAAAAGCCCGCCCAGACACCAATATCAAGGCGGGCCCAGTTCTTATTCCGTAATCTCTATATGTGATACGATCTCATCCAGCTTTTCTTTTAACTTGTCCATTCCCTCCTGTGTGGACGCGTATTTACCTTCCACCAGCTCCTGTAGTGTCTGGCACCAGGTCTGTGACACCTCAAAGAAATATGTCTCGGGTGTGTAATACATCCTTGTGTAATCCACTGTGGCATCAAAAGTCTCCACAAATCCCTCAGAATTTTTAAGCAGTTCCTGGTATGCATCTTGGTCATAGCTTGACTGCCTGGGGGTATTTACAATCTTCGCGCTTACAGAAGATTCATTCTGATATTCTTTGCCTGAAAAATACTGTAAGAACAGCCATGCGGCATCCTTGTGGGCAGATGCGCTGTTCATTGCCAGGGACCAGGTCCAGAGCTGTGATTTTGTATCTGCATCTGTCTTGCCGTCCGGCAGAGGAATGGGAGCAATCACCAAATTCTCTGCTTCTGCCGCATTTTCTGGGATTGTCTGGGAAAACGCGTTGTTGGTGGCATCCAGCATAATGGCTGCTGTTCCTGCACCTAATTCCCCACCGCAGGAAGACCAGGTCGCACTTGCCCATGTAGGACTTCCGCCCTCCTGGATCAGTTTTACATACCAATCGGTCATTTCCACAGCTTCCGGGCTGTTTACTTTTGAGACAAGCTTGTCACCCTCCACTTCAAAGTCAGTGGCCCCCCACATCTTATACAGACTCTGATAAGCAGTGATGATGGTTCCCCAGCCTAATTCCCCGCGGAGTGCGACACCGTAGGAGTTTTCCCCATTGTGTTTTTGAAGTGCCCTGGCGGTCTCTAAAAGCTCTGAGGTGGTTTTTGGAACCGGCAGGCCCTTCTCATCCAGGATTCTCTTGTTGTAGATCATGACATTTGATTCAAATCCCATTGGCAGGCCTAAAAGGGGACCTGTTCCCATTTCATGGCCCTCAACGCCATCCCAGCGCGCAGAGTCCAGAATCGACTGGAAGAAATCATCCGAGTCAAAATCAGGATTTGTCTTCTTATCATTGTCAATATAGGGCTGCAGGTCTTCCATATAGCCGGCGCTTCCGTATTCCCAGATTTGATAAGGTCCTGTCATGAAAATGTCCAGTTTATCTGATTTTGCGTTTAAAAGAGTTCCTATCTTGTCAAAATAATTCGATTCCGGTATAGTCGAATGCTCCACTTTTATGCCGGTGAGTTTCTCAAAATCCTCCATTTTCTCTATGATCGGCGTTACATACTGATGTTCGTTGAACAGCACCGTTATAGTATCCCCGGAGCACATATCCCAGGAAAACTCTGCATGATCCGTGTTGCTCCCGCCCTGTGATTCCTCTTTCTTATCGGAACCGCAGCCGTTCAGCGTAAACATCATACTTACAGACAAAATCACACCCAGAAACTTCCACACCTTTTTGTTTTTCATACGGTTTTATCCTCCCGTTCTTTTGCTTTTTAAACTCTTATATAAACTGTCCGAACAGACCGTGCGCACTTTGAATCTGTCCTTTTCAGCCATACAATTCACACTACCGTGTCCTTCCAATAATTGACTGGTTCATTGCCGCAGATGACCCGCACCCCTTTCAGCCTGAGCTGCTCCACAAACTGGATAGGGGCGCCCCAGTCTGTGATCACTGTATCCATTTCCTTAATGGGACAGATTAGGGATAAGGAGTCGTCACCGAATTTTGAGTGATCCAAAACTATAAATGACTCCTTGGATGAGTTCATAACTGCTCTTTTAAAATTCGCTTCCCCTATGTTCGGCGTTGTAAATCCATGTTCCAGGGAAAGGTGGTTTCCGCTCACAAAGCCTTTATCAAAAAACAGCCTCCGCACCATCTCATCTGCGAAGTTCCCTGTACAGCAGAGAATTCTGTGCCTTACCTCTCCTCCAATCAATACCACCGGGATGTCTTCTGCTTCTGCAAGCTCCATGGCAATATTGATTGCATTGGTGGTCACCATGATTTTTCTCTTTGGCCCCTTCTTGATCAGTCTTGCTATCTGCAAAGTGGTTGTCCCGGAATCCAGCATGATGGCATCCCCGTCATTGATGCATTCATATGCGGCTTTTGCAATTGAAAGCTTTTCTTTCAAATATTTGGGAACTTTCTCAGAATGTGAATATTCCTGCAGGGAACCTTCCACACTGACGGCTCCTCCCCATGTCCTTTTTATTTCCCCCTGTTCTTCCATCTTCACGAGCATCTTGCGGACGCTGACCTCGGACAGTTGAAACGCTTTGCTCAATTCTGCAACTGTTACCGATGATTTTGCACTCAGCAAATTTAATATGTACTGCTTTCTCTCTTCCTGTAACATTGCTTCCTCTCTTTTTTCTTTCGTTCTATCCATCTTTTCCGGATGCCGGCTGGTTCGTCTGAAAATGGAATCTGTGCTTATTTAGCTCTGCTAAATATGATGTGATTTCCTGTTGTTTTTATAAGTTAATTTTACAAAAGCCGCCACAAATTGTCAATCTATTCATAAACAATTCATACATAATCAGCATAATGTTCATTCTTATCTTTCATTTTGATGTATATCTTACAATTTTCAGTTTCGTTTTCCCATTTTTCTCTTTCGTTTTCAATATCACTTGAAACCATTCGTAACTTTCGTTATATTTCAGACGAGTAAAATATAACATTCTAAGTCCATTTTCTCTGCTTTCCGGCCTCTCCTTTCCTTTATTCGCAACCAAAACAAAAGGTTTCATAACAATTTAAAACCTGTTTCTTATGAAATCTAAAGTCTTTTGGAAGTATTATAATGAAAAATAGCAGATAATAATATATATTTGCGTATATTTACTGAATGGTAATTTCTACCATGGGAATTGATGGAAGAACAGCAGACAATTCGCCTGTATCTGCTGATAAAAAGAAACGTTTTCCTCTAAAACTATAAAAGGTGCTGCAAACTACGCAGCACCTCATCATAGAATATACCCTGCAATTGCAGGAAATACTGTCATTATATCACTACCCTCAGGTAATAGAAGCCTTATAGATCGCGTCTATGGACTCCCTCAGCAAATTATTGAACTCTTCCTCCGTCTGATTAACATTCAGCCCCTGGGTCAGTGCTCTGGAGAAGCTGGCTATCAGGCCCGGATTCCGGGCTAATTTTTCGTCTGCCTCATCCCTGCTGTAACCCCCGGAAAGAGCCACCACACGAACCACATGAGTGTCTTCCATAATGTCAGAATAAAAACCATCCACATCCGGAATCGAAAGCTTGAACATAATCTGTATACTGTCATCCAGTTTTGCCAGATGCTCCTGCAGATATCCTTTCATGATTCTTTCAGACTCCGCTTTATCTGTACTGAAAATGTCAATCTCCGGTTCCAAAATGGGAACCAGTCCGGCTTCTGCGATCTGAATCCCCAGTTCAAACTGTTGTTCCACAACAGCACGGATGCCTGCCTCATTGGCTTCTTTAATGACGGAGCGCATCTTGGTTCCGAAGATATGACGCTCTTTTGCCCGTACAAGCAGTTCATCCAGTCCCGGAATGGGTTTCATGCACTGTACACCATTCTCCACCAGTGCAAGTCCTTTGTCCACTTTCAGAATCGGAAGGATGTGTTTCTCTTCCCACAGATAATCTGCCGTCAGTTTTCCTTCCACTTCCCGCTCCATAGTCTTTTCAAAGAGAATGGCTGCCAGAATATGCTCCGAAGTAAATGCCGGGCTGGTCATGATCCTTGTACGCATAGAGTGGACCAGGTCAAACATCTCTTCCTCCCCATGGTAGCTGTCCTCAGCAATACCATAGAGTCTCAGCGCTTTCGGCGTACTGCCGCCGCTCTGGTCAAGGGCTGCTATAAAACCTTTTCCCGAACGCATTCGATTCAACTGTTCCGTGTTCATGCTTCCTCCTTTCGCCGTTTGTCAGTATCCATGCTCTGTCCGCATACGGTGAAATCTGCCTCTCCTCATACGCAGGCAAACCGGCTGGCTGCGCGGTCTTTTGATTCTGACAGCAGCGCTGCTGCCGCCATTCTTGTCATGTTGTCTGCAATACCCGGATTATAGTGATTTTCACTAAATCCATAAGAAAAACATACCACTTTTTGTCCATTTTGTCAAATGTTATCCAGTAACTGTTCACCGGAAATTCCCGGTTCCGTCATGGAGTAGGGGTTTAAAATAACATTTAACTCCTCCTCCCCAAGCAGTTTATCTCTCAGGATCAGACTCCGCACGGAAGCCCCCGTTGAAATAGCCTCCTTTGCAAGAACGGCTGCCTTTTCATATCCCACATGAGGACAGATGGCAGTGATGATGCCCACACTGTTCTCCACCATATTCCTGCAGTGCTCCCGGTTGGCTGTGATCCCTTTGATACAGTTGTCCACCAGCGTATGCACGGCAAAGGTCAGGGTCTCAATGGACTGGAAAAGATTGTAGAAGATGATCGGCTCAAAAGCATTCAGTTCAAGCTGTCCCGCCTCTGTTGCCATGGCAATGGTCATATCATTGCCGATGATGTTAAAGGCAACCTGATTCACTACCTCCGGGATGACCGGATTGACTTTTCCCGGCATGATGGAGGAGCCATTCTGTCTGGCCGGAAGATTGATCTCCCCAAGGCCGGCTCTCGGTCCGGATGATATGAGGCGCAGGTCATTGGACATTTTGGAGAGATTGACTGCGCAGGTCTTCACAGCGCCGGATACCGAAGTATATCCATCCAGATTCTGTGTAGCATCGATCAGGTCATAGGACTGCACCAGATCCAGGCCGGATACCAGAGCGATATTCTTCACTACTTTCTGGAGATACTGCACATCTGCGTTCAGGCCGGTGCCGATGGCTGTCCCGCCCAGATTTAAGGAACTCATCTCCTCCTTTGCGTGTTCAAATCTGGTAATATCCCGGCGGATCGCCGTTGCATAGGCCCTGAATTCCTGACCGAGACGGATGGGCACCGCGTCCTGAAGCTGTGTCCTGCCCATTTTGATCACATCGTCAAACTCCTCCGCTTTTTCCATAAGCGCCTGATACAGCCGCTCTAACTGTTCCTTTGCCCGGTTCAGAAGCTTCAGGGCTGTGAGCCTTCCGCAGGAGGGAAAGACATCATTGGTGGACTGCCCGTAGTTTACATGGTCATTGGGATTGACAATAGAATAATCTCCCTTTCTGCCTCCTAAAATCTCGACGGCCCTGTTGGCGATCACCTCGTTGGCGTTCATGTTCAGGGATGTCCCTGCACCGCCCTGGATTGGGTCCACAATAAACTGGTCGTGAAGTCTGCCGGATATGATCTCGTCACAGGCCCGCACGATGGCGTCCGTTCTTTTTTTATCCAGCCGTCCCACCTCAAAATTCGTGATGGCTGCCGCCTTTTTTATCTGCGCCACGCTGTTGATCAGTTCCGGGTGCATATTCATGCCTGTTATGTAAAAATTCTCTGCAGCGCGGAGGGTCTGTACTCCGTAGTAGGCTTCCGCCGGTACTTCTTTTGTGCCGATAGAATCATGTTCCAGTCTTGTCTTTACCATTTTTTCTTTTGTATCCATATCTTTTCCTTACCTCTTTTTCCTGCAGGCCGTTCTTGCCGCCTTACATGTATTTTACAGCGTTTTTCGCCACTGCCTGCCTCTTCTTTTTACTGTTAATATACTGCCGCATAAAGCAGTTCTGTATACCACAGTCTTTTGCTATCTATATTATAAGTTCGCCTGTTATTAGAAGCTAATACATATATGTATATATTTATTATAAATAATTGTTTATATACAGGGGAATTCATGATAAGATAAAAAAAGAAGCGGTAAGTATTCACCCGGCTGAACGCTTACCAGAAATGCAGGTGGATTTCATGTTTGAAGGAAAAAAATACGTTTATGAAGTTTATAAAACAAGGAGCTTTTCAAAAGCTGCCGCTAACCTCTATATCTCCCAGCCGTCCTTAAGCGCTACCATAAAAAAGATTGAGGCCCGTCTCGGAACCCCCATTTTTGACAGAAGCACCAGCCCTATCATGCTTACAGAGTGCGGGGAAAAATACATACATTACGTGGAACATCTCATGGATATGGAAAATGAATTTGAAAATTATCTGAATGACTTTGAGGCCCTCAGGACCGGACATCTTTCTGTAGGGGGAAGCAATCTCTTTGCCTCCTACGTCCTGCCGCCCCTGCTCTCCGGCTTTATGGGAAAATATCCCTCCATAGAGGTGAAAATGACGGAGTCCACCACAGGCGATCTGGAAAAACAACTCTTTTCCGGCAGTCTGGATCTGGTGATTGACAACTATCCTTTCTCAGATACCATTTATGACCGCCATTTTTTCTGCAAGGAACAGCTTCTTCTTGCAGTCCCCGCAGGACTGGCCCGCGAAAAAGGACCGGATACCTGCTGTCTGGACGCTGCCTCCATAAAAAACGGTTCTTATGAAGAGTGCTGTGTCTGCCCTGATATCCTGCAGCATTTTGCCCATGACCCTTTCCTGCTTCTCAGAGCAGGAAATGACACACGTGAGCGCTCTGACCTGCTTTTAAAAAGCGCAGGTCTTGCGCCCCATGTGCCTCTGAAGCTGGACCAGCAGGTCACGGCCTATCATCTTGCCTGTTACGGCATGGGGATCGCCTTTGTAACAGACACCCTGATCCGGCATGTGCCTGATGACTCCAGGATTGTTTTTTATAAGCTGCCGCCGGACATCTCCCAGCGGAATATTTATTTCTACCACAAACGCTCCCGGTATGTGACAAGAGCCATGGAGGAGTTTTTAAAAATCGCAGGTTCCGGTATCCCCACGGGGCAATGACAAAGACAGGCTCACTCCTAATCTTTCCTGCGGTAATACTGCCTGCCGTACTTTCTGGCCTCATCCTCCACCCAGGCTATTTTTCTCAGCATATCATCCGAATTGCCTACAGGGCTCAAATCCCAGAATACATAGCCGCCGCCCGCTGCGAAGTTATCTATGGCAGTTCTCGCAGACTGCCGCACTACCTCCTCGGACGCTCCGGGCATTCCGGCCTTTCCCTGGGAATCCCAGCCGCCGTTTAATACAAGACAGTTTCCATATCTGGCCTTGATTCCCTTAAGATCATTCATGACCTGGGCCGGCTGCCAGATATTGACACCCATTTCCACAAAATCAGGTATGATCTTTTCACAGCACCCGCACATATGGAGTTCAACCGGCAGCCCAAATTCCTTTGCCACATCAATAAGCCTCTGATAAAAAGGACGGAACCTGTTCCGGAAGGTTTCTGTGGAAATAAAAAGATTCGTGGCAGCAGCCATATCATCATCAATGATCACCACATCCGGTTTATAGATGGGGATCAGATGCCGCATAGCCTCCTCGGTCAGCACAGTGACTGCATCAAACAGCCCATCCACCGCCTCCGGTTCCTCCAGAAGCGCGCATAAACCCTCCTCAAATCCCATCATGTTCATCAGAGGAATGAAAAAGTTACCCCCGCAGCCGTCTGTCCGGTAGCCCATGGCCTTATTGGGGTTATGCATGCGCAGAGCCTCTGCTGCCATCTGCTCCCAGTCAATTTTGGAGGTATCCGGGAAATTCACAAACTCCCTCCATTTTGTCACGTCTTCCAACAGCTTTCTGTCCGGTTTTGGCATCTTGCCCGCATCGTTAATTTCCCACTCCACGTTGAAAATATCAAACTTTCTCTCTTTATTTACATAGTCCAGCATAAAACCCGTAAATACCCAGTCGCAGGCGTCAAAATACAGGGGTACCCAGTCCGGTTCCTCTCCCCGGATAACCTTCAGATAATTTTCCTTCTCGTCTGCCTCACCGCCTACGGAGCTGCTGAATTTCATCCAGTCCAGTACCATATTATCTGCCATAATCCATTCCTCCTTCTACAAAAACGTAATCCTTCAGATAACTGAACAGTTACATGCATCCGGCCATTTAAAATCGCTTTGCCATGGGCCGGATGCTCACTGCTGCCACGCATTCATGCGGTCAGCGCAGTGAATGCGCACACCTGTCTGAACCGTTACATCAATACTGCAATAGCAGAAAAAATAATATTGATCACAATAGATGGAAGGATCACGCTGGTGATACACACCGGATATGATTCCTTCAAATCCGTTCCCGCAAATCCCATTACCCCGTGAAGTCCGCCCGAATGTGGGGATAAGGTGATGCCGCCTGCTGTATTCGCAACGGTTATCTGCCGCAGCAGCCCCGTATTTACTGACGGATTCGCCAGCCATCCTGCCCCAAAAGTTCCAAGGACCGTCTGCGCGGTCACAGCTCCGCCCCCGGTTATAAATCCCGTTACACTTCCCGCTATAAGGCACTGCATATACGGGTTTCCTCCTACATTCTGAACCGCTTCGGTGAAAAGCTGATAACCGTGGGAACCTGTAATAACACCCAGAAAACCCGCAATAACAGCAGCGGCAAAGGTGGGATTTAATCCTCCGGCCATTCCTTTGAACAGAATATCCTTTTCACTGCCCCGAAGCGTCTTCAGGTTCAGAAGATAACATACAATACACGCGATTCCCATGGAGGCCAGTATACTATTGGACGCTTCCAGTCTCCCGATTCCCATAAAAGAAAACCAGCCCGATGTCAGTCCTGTATACAAAAGAATCACCAGTACCATGGGAGCAAGCGCTGCTGCCAGACCCGGCAGATTTTCCCTGTCAGGCTTCACCATCTGCCTGTCAGACTCCGTCTCCACGTATCTGCGTCCTTTTTCTTCCCATCTTTTTTCCGTCCTTCTGATGATGAAATATCCCGCTGCTGCATAGAGGACAAACATTGCCAGACAGATCACCGGCACCGTCCCGGCAGACACCTGCAGCATCTGGGATACCACGGTATTCACCATACTGGGATTTCCCGGAAAGAGCTGTGCTGTGAACAATCCCAGATAAAATACAGAGAGCCAGATTCCTCTGTTTATATTAAATTCCTTTGACAGAACCACTGCCATTGGCCATACAATAAATATCTGTACATAAGGATTTACCCCGCCCAAATTCAGCAGACAGCACACAATGAACATGACCAGCAGTATCTTTTCTTTTCCAAATACATCCACCAGCTTATACGCAATGGCTGAGACCGAACCGGAACGTGACATGAACTCTGAATACACGGCACCGATGGTAAAGATCAAAAACCACGAACCGAAAAATCCCACCAGACCGGGCATGTAGTAATCACTGAAAACCGCCCACAGTCCGATACCGCTTGTCAGCCCCACAATAACAGCACAGATCAGGCTGACAAGAAGCATATTCCACTGTTTAAAAGCCAGGAATACCAGCAGAGCAATGGCTGCCACGATTCCTATTACACTTACCATGTGAATCCTCCCTTTCTCCATTTTTAAACACGCTGTAATCTCTTGGCCTGAAAGAAGATCTTCTTTTATGCTTTCATCATAGCACCGGCAAGTGTAAAAAAATATGCTCATAACACCGAAAGCTTTTCCGGTTCTTTACTCTATTTTGTAGGAACCGGCAGGCCCTCATGTATCTATCATCTCAAAGACAAGCATGAGATACAGTCTTGTCCGATAATCGCTTAACTGCCAGCCGGTGATCTCCTCAATCCTTTTTATCCTGTACAGATAGGTGGTCCGGTGCACGTGAAGGATTTCCTGGGCAATAACTGCCCTGCCGCTGTTTTCCAGACATATTTTCAGGGTATACAGCAGCTCTGTCCCATGCTTTTTGTCGTAATCCATCAGTGCAGCCAGGGGCGGGGCAATATAAAACTCTTTGTTATGTTTCAGGCAGGCTGTCCTTACCATATATTCCAGAATATATTTTTCAAACAGATACACTCTTTCAGTGCTGTCCGTCTGATTGCCTGTTTCAAAAGCGATAACTGCCTGATGGTAATACATGCCTACTTTTTCAAAATCAGAAAACCAGCCGCTGCATCCGATATAAAAGTCATGACGGCCGGCAAAGCTCTCCAGTATTTCATATATTTTCTTATTTTTCCCGGATGGATATCGCAGAATGAGATGAATATGATTTCCATGGACAAACGTATAATTACTGTCCAGGATCCGGTGCAGATACAACATGTGTTCCGCCAGCCTGGAATGCCGGTTATTCTCTGAAAAACTGGACAGATAGACATAGAGATATGTATCTGATTTTTCCCATCCGTAAGACCGGAGTATGGAATCATAGACGTCCAGATAAGGCCGTTCCGAAACGGTAAGCGCCTTCACCATGTGGTCAAACTCCTTTGTCTCTCCCAGATTGACGGGACAGATGTCCAGATACGCCATCTTCACATAATCGGATATGAGCATCAGAAATGACAGATCACTTTCCCTGCAGGGGCGGTAAACTTCATCTGCCACAAGCCTTCCCAGATATTCCTGACGGTGAAAAATGTTATAGTAGATTTTCCGAAACCCGTACATTTTCTCTGAAAAGATACCGGGAATTTTTGTCTTTAACGTCTCCTTGTACTCCGGGTCAGAGACAACAACCATGTATTCATCTTCCGGAAGATAAGCATTCTCAGCCAGGGAAAAGTTCTTATCATGGTTTTTCTTTCCCGGCACGTACATCATGATCCGGAATACAGGGGTCGCGAAAGAGACGGGATTTTCCAATACCTCAAAGAGAATCCTCCCTATCTCGTTCATGGGTGCATGGTCCACAAGACATCTCAGAATCCTCACCTCAATGTCCTGAAACCGCCGGAAGATTTCTGCTGCTTTCTGGAACAGTCGGGTGATATCTGTCCCCTCTTCCACACAGAGGTATTCGCAGGGTATCTGCCTGTAAATTTCCGGCAGTTTTCCTATACAGATCAGTGATATACTGTTTTCTGCCTCCGGAACATCCGGAAGATCTTCTGCATCTGCAATGTAAAGACAGGATTCCCGGAACCTTTCTCCTGTGCAGACCTCCACGCTTTCCAGGTAAAAAGAAAAGGGGCGGTTCGTCTGCTTTCTTTTTATGTCCTGACTGTCCAGATAATCGGAAATTATGGTCATATTCAGCTTCATACCTTCTCCTCCTCAAACAAAACCCATCCCGGCCTTCCGCATTTTACTGACACGGAACTGCATGCAGCCATCTTCCGGCTGTATGAAATGCACATCCTGCCCGGAGAGTCTCTTCTGTGATCACAACACTTATTCCAAACCATATCTCCTGTAACAAAACGTAAAAAACAAAACAACAGCAAAGAAATTGATTCCTATGATCACCATACTCTCAGTCCCTGCTCCATGGGTTCCGATCCCCTCCATGATTTTGCTGACCTGCTGGGAAAAGATGTACTTTGACACCTTTGCGATTTTCTCATTGAAGGCCGCCAGCATGGGAAGAAACGAGAGCACCATCATGACAGGAACTGCTATGGAAGTGGCAGCCATCTGCCCTCTGCTCTTCACCCCGATCGCTGCTCCCAGAAGCAGGGAGAGCACGATTCCCACACACATGGCAAGCACAAAACCGGCCAGTTCCTCTCCCCTGAAATTTCCCATGATCCCGAAAAACAGTGCGCCAATGGTGCATATCATGAACACATAACCGCCTGTTCCGAGCAGATATTCCCCTGCCTTTACATTGGACATAAGCAGTACGCGCAAAGTGTTGCATTCTTTTTCCTCTGATATAATTGCCGCCATGGAGGTGAGAGGAGCCATGCCGATATACATGGTGGCAAATAAAATCACAAAGAAATTATCCTGCATTCCCTGCATATCTATGGTATTCTGCATCACAGCCGTCAGCAGCGGGAACATAACAAACTGAATCAGTATCACTTTATTTTTCAGGGTATCTTTTACCTGTTTTTTCCATACGGCATATATCTTTCTTCCATCCATGCTACTCAAACCTCCTTCCGGTCAATTCCAGAAATACCGTTTCCAGATTTGGCTCTGTAGAGTGGATACTCTCCACCTGTTCCGATGCAAAAAGCTCCTGAATCTTTCCGGCAGATTCCCTGCTGTTTCGAAGATCGATCTCCCGGCCGTCCTTCAGCAGAATCCTGACCTGGTTCTGCTCATTATATTTCCTGCAGATTTCCTCCGGTTTTCCGTATTCCACGATTTTCCCCTGGTTTAAGAGCGCAACATGGTCACATAATTTTTCTGCCTCCTCCATATTGTGGGTGGTGAGAAAGACTGTGGCTCCTTTTGCCTGCTCCTGACGGATCAGGTTATGGATCTCGCTTACTGTGGAGGGGTCCAGCGCACTGCCGGGTTCATCCAGAAAAAGGATTTCCGGGCTGTGCATCAGGGCTCTTGCCATGACCAGGCGCTGCCGCATTCCCTTGGAAAGCTTGCTGACCGGACGCTTCTCTGCCTCCAAAAGTCCCACAGCGCTTAGGATTTCCCGTATTTTTGCCTTTGGTATCCTGTAGATTTCCGCGAATAATGCCAGATTATCACGGCAGCTCAGACGGTCATACAGTCCGGTGTTATCCAGCACCATGCCCATCTTTGTGTAAATACTGCTGGTAAGTTTTCTGGTATCCGTTCCCAATACTTCCGCCCTTCCTCCTGTCTGTACAAGCTGTCCCGTAAGTATCTTGATCAGTGTTGTTTTCCCGGCTCCGGACGGGCCAAGCAGGCCGAAAATTTCACCTTTTTTCAGTGTCAGGCTGATGTCCTCCAGAACTGTTTTGTCTCCGAACCTTTGGGTGATTTCCATTATTTTTATACTGTTTTCACAATCCATTTTATTTCTCTTCCCCTTCCCATTTTTTCTTCATGCGGTTCAGACCCTCTTCCAGTTTCCGGTCCTCAGCCTTCATTTTCAGGCGCATAACACCTATGCTCACAGCAACACTGATGGCAAAGCAGACAATGAAACATACCCACGGTTCCCACATATTTACGGGAAACCAGCCGAATCCCCAGATTGCCATACAGGTGATCGTCAGAATGGACAGCAGCATACATACGGTCCGCCCGGTCCCTGACAAGCGTTTGAACAACTTTTCCGAGAAGAACAGGTACTGCATACAGGTCACCAGAAAAGAAGTCAGCAAAAACTCCGCCATGACCTCCAGAGGAATCCCCTGCCTTCCAAGCCTGAATATGCCGGAAATTTCCTTTGCCGTTTCGCCGAAAAAAAAGGCGATCAGAATCAGTATAGTGGCAGTGATCCCGTAAATACAAAACACATTTCCCAAAAAATCAAATATCGTTTTCTCTCTTTCCATACTCTACCGAACCCCCAGTTTTTCTTTCATATACTCTGCATATTGTCTGGATACAATCAGTTTTTCCCCGTTTGTCATAGTCACAAGAAGACGCCGGTTCAGCTCTGACTTCAGAGAAGCAATGTGCCGGAAATTAATGATGCAGGACTTGTTTGCCCTGAAAAAATCAGCGTCCTCCAGTTGTTCCTCCAGCTCATAAAGCTTCAGATCCGTCTCATACACCTCACTTTTTGTATAGAGAAATGTTTTTTTATCCGCGGTATCAATATACAGCACATCCACTGCCTCGATGAGATACATCTCCCCTGCTTTATACCCGGCAAGCTGTTTGTTCAGCATATGCAGCATGGAGAGTATTCTTTCGATCTCCGGTGTCATTTCCGGGCATGTTACGTGGATGTGAGTCTCTTTTTCATCTGTGTCCGTGTGCACGGTTATCTTCACGCAGCCATCTCCTTTCCCTTCTGCCTAAACCTTAACAGACTCTGTTTAAATGCGCAATAGCATGGGGCCCCAGTTGCCCTATTCGGGTACCAAGTTACCACGCACGCCAAACAGACTGATCTGCCGGACAGCAAAAAATATCAAGTTTCTCTCTTTCTTTCAAATTATAATCTTTTTATAACAGAAAGGAATGATGTGAAATATGGAAAAAACAAACGTATATCTGAAAAATTTTACAGGCACAAGCTATGAAGTGGGAATACAGATTGGGAACTGGATATTATCTGCGCCGGTTCTGCTGCAGAGGGCCTTGCTGCCGCCCGATACCTATCCCCATGATAAATTTGCGCAGATCACCGCTCTGCTGGATGAATACTGTCCCGGTATCAACGAGGAGATTCTGGGCTTTTCAGACACCGTCGGCGTTCATGCGGAACAGATCCTCTTCTACGCAATGACCTATCTGGAACGCGGATGCAGCCTGATGGCAGCCCTTCCATCCAAAACAGAAAACCGCCACACCATGATGGCCAGAAATTATGACTTCCACGATGAAATGGAGGAGATGTGCTTTGCCTATACTGATATCAAGGGAAAATACCGCTATATCGGCTCCACCCTGCATCTGTTCGGCAGAGGTGACGGAATAAATGAGCATGGCCTCGCAGTGTGCCAGGCGGGGAACGGACTTCCCGTCGGCAATTTTGAGGGTGCACAAAAGCCGGGGGTAACGGGATTCCAGCTCTGGATCGTTGTGCGCAGTATTCTGGAAAACTGCAGAACCGTGGAGGAAGCAATCCGGTGGACCATGGATGCCCCTATTGGTTTTAATATCAATTTGATGTTGGCTGACAGCTATGATAGAATAGCATTATTACAATGCATAGATGGCCACAAGGCATATGAAATCCTGGACAGCAGCAGTGAAAAAACATATCTCACGTCCACAAACCACACCCTGTTTGAGGAAATCAAGCCCTACGAAAAAATGGTTATCGAAAATTCCCTGATCCGTAACCGCAATATAGAAAAACTCTTTGAACAGGACAGGCGTATTTCCAAGGAAGACATGAAACATCTGTTGTCCGCTCCCTATCCTGAAGGCCTCTGCTGCCACTACTATAAAGAATTTTTCGGAACACTGCGCTCCATGGTATTTGATGTGACAGATAAGACCATAGAGATGACATTCGGCTCACCGCAGGTAAATACATGGCAGACATTTTCCGTCGGCATGCTGGATGCCTGGGAAATACCGGCACTGCTGCCTCAGGAAAAAGCAGGCCCGGAATTCTATAATATACTTTGACCGAACCATAAAAGGAGGGAGGAGACTGTGAACGACCATCAAATCATCGGACAGGCTATTGTATTCATTGAGAATCATTTGTATGAAACGATTACAGCACGTGACGCCGCAGAAGCGGTCTCCTACTCTTATTATCACTTCCACCGCTATTTCAGCGCTGTCATGGGGGAAACCATCGGAAATTACATACGAAGCAGACGCCTGACACAGGCTGCGTGGGACTTGACCCACAGCGATAAAAAGATTATTGACATCGGACTTTCTCTTTATTTTGAATCAGCAGAGAGCTTTACCCGGGCGTTTAAAGACAGGTATTCCATGACACCCTCCGAATACAGAAAACATGGAATTGATGTTCTGATCGGAAACCGCCAGTCAGCGCGGCTCCCTGATGAGACCATTGTCACCCATGCCGGATTAACCCCGGAATTTGTCTCCATGCCTGCCATAAATATTATGGGATTTCGGTTCAATACAACGGTCAGCGGCAATGAATCAATTGCCATGTGGGAGCAGTTTAACCGACAGATTCCCGCCTCGCTTCTCTCAAACAGACGGTTTGGCGTATACGAGGCAGGGGAAACCTGCTCTTCTGACGGATTTCACATAGACAGCAAAACTTCCGCCTTTGTGGGGGTTGAAATTCCGAATGCGTATCCTGTGCCCGACCATATGAAAAAGAAAAAGCTCTGCGGGGGCACATACGCAAAGTTCACGCATAAAGGAACTGTGGATACTCTGCTTAGAACCTATCATTATATCTGGGGTGTCTGGTTTCCCAAAAGCGGGTTTGAGCTTGCCGCCCGGGATGATTTTGAATGTTATACAGAACGGTTTACAGGACCGGAAGATGAAAATGCTGAGATTGATATTTATTTCCCGGTTCATGATCGAAAACGGGGATAAAAAAGCTGCTGCAAATGGAAGATTCCATCCATTCACGGCAGCTTTTTTCTTTCACCAATAGTGCCCATACTCCGCCGTTCTTCTAACAGCGCTTCATAAGGCGAATATAAAACTCAACGGTCTTTACCAGGGTTTTCACGGGAACTCTTTCATTGTTTCCATGAATCATACCTCGCTCCTCTTTAGACAGCTTCATCGCAGAAAATTTGTACACCCTGTCCGTGATCCTGCAGTAATGCCAGGAATCGCTGCATGCCATCATGAGATACGGGGAAACCAGTGCCTCTGTCCAGGTGTCGCATACTGCCTGGGATAAAAGTTCCCATTCCCTGCAGGAAGTATCCGACTCTGCGGAAGGATTTCTTCCCTCCACCACACGCACTTCTATATCCGGATTCTGTATGGTGCGGGACAGATAATCCCTGGCAGACTCCACGGTATCTCTGCCAATCAGCCTCAGGTTCATACCCACAGAGGCCATGGGCGGAATCACATTGTAGGCCTTTCCGCCCTCCATTTTTGTCATGGCACAGGTGGTCCGCATCATGGCATTCAGCTCACCGCCGGACTTTTTGCACACCTTGTCAAACAGCCCCTCAAAGCACCAGAGATTTGCAAAAATCACTCTATACAGAAAACCGGAGTGGCGCCCCAGTATGTCCAGCATTTCCCTCACGGGTTTGGTAAGCTGGCGGGGGAAGGGATGGTTTTCCACCTCTGTCACTGCCTTGGCAAGCTCTCCAACAATGGTATGGACCGGAGGCATGGAGGCATGGCCGCCGTTGCTTTTTGCGTGGAATTCAATGTTTGTAAGACCCTTCTCAGCGATACCGATGAGGGCACATTCCCGTGAAACGCCGGGAAATACATTTTCCACCACGGCGCCGCCCTCGTCTACTACCATAGCCGGGGAAATGCCGTTTTGTTCAAACCAGTCCACAATGGACGGACAGCTCGGCCCATTGATCTCTTCCTGTCCGGAAAAGGCAAAGTAAATGTCATGTTCCGGCACAAATCCCTCTTTTAGAAGCTGCTCCGCAGCCTCCATGATTCCGCAGAGGGTTCCTTTGGTATCCAGTGTTCCCCTGCCCCAGAGCACACCATCCTCCACAATGCCTGCAAACGCCGGCTTCTCCCACTGTGATTCCTCCACAGGCACCACATCATAATGGGACATAAGGACAACCGGGCGCCCCTCCTCTTTTCCTTTCCAGTGGTACAGCATGCCGTTAACCCCGATAAACTGGCGGGTCAGACGGCTGTGGATCTCAGGATAGATTCTCGGAAGCAGTTCCTGGAATTTTTTAAATTCAGCCTTGTCTATGAGACTTTCGTCATTATACGATACGGTTTTGCAGCGTATCATCTCTGCCATGTCCTGTACCGTCTTTTCTTCATCTACTGTGACCTGCTCCCCGGAGGGCTTTGGCCCCGGCTTTGGCTTGAACATCGCCGCCCGCACTAAGATAACAGCCAAAAATGCAATGACTGCCGCCAATAGAATCCACAATATCATCTGCAGCATTTCAAATCCCTCCTATAACTTTCCATTCTTATATAAAAATCTTGCCGAGCCAATGGCGATCAGCGCCCCAACAGGTACCAGCACGCCCACAGACCCGGAAAGGGACGGTACCAGAAGAAACAGTATGACCATAAAAAGCAGCGGCGCCACGGAAATCTTCCAGTTTTTACTCACATACACCACCGCCAGACCGCCGAATAAGGACGGAAGTATATTGTCAAAGGCAGGCTTTACTGCCGGATTATTCAGTATTGGGGTCAGCGGTACAAGAAGCGCCACGCCCAGGGCAATGACTATGGTGGTGACAATGGAGGAGGTGGCAACCGCTATGGTGGAAATCACCTCTCCCTTCTCTGTTCCCGGTTTTACCCTTGCATTCTCCATGGCGGTGAGGGCTGCCGGAACCTTCAGGTTGGTCAGATTACCGGTGACAAAGGCCAGATAAGACCCGGCTGTCCCCAGCATGGGAACAAAGGTCACCACCTCGATCAAGCCAACCGTCCAGAAAATAGGCGCCACACCCAGAAGTCCTTTGAGTACCGGTTTCCAGCCCGGCCACGCCTGATAATAGATACAGGTGACAATGGGATAGGCGAAAATCATGCCCAGCGCGCAGAGAATCCAGATGCGCCCGTAAATGTGTGTCATGTCTTCATATGTTCTGCCGTTTTTCTTCATCCTGTCAACCTCCTATCATGGGTGTGATAACCGCCGCAAAGATCATAGCTCCCAGCATACTGACAGGAAGCGCATAATTCTCCAGCCATTTCCAGCCGCACTTTTTTATGAGAATCCCGCAGATACCCATAAGAAGAGCGGAAAACAGCAGGACAAAGATTGGGATCCAGCCCTTCAGTCCATTGCGGATATCAGAGAACACCATTCCCAGAAATGCGGATATCATGCCCAAAAACATGGCTGTCATAAAAATATCGCCCCATTTGCTGTCCTTATTCTTGATCTTCAGCAGGCCTCCCTGAATCTTTTTGATAAAGAGGGGCACCCAGATAAGCCCCGGAAAGATGCCGAGTGTCATGACCCAGCAGATGGCTGTATAGACTTTCGGGTCTGTCACGGTCTCCGACAGGGAGATATGCAGGGCATTGGCTGTGGACGTGGCTGCCGGAAGTTCATATGTAATGGCTCCGATGACACTGAGCCTCAGCCACGGCAGAGGCAGCCCCAAAAACTTAGACAGTGTGATGACGCCCAGCAGTATGGACACAGCCGGGGCCAAGGTAAATACTGCGGTAGACAGAATGGTCTTCTTCATCTGCGCTGTCTCGATTCCCAGGCTTTTTCCCCGCCTGTAAGCCCGCACCAGGAAAAATATGGACTGGGCAATAACGAACAGGATCACCAGTCCTGCCAGGGTAAACAAAAAGGTACTGTTTGGCTGAAATTTCATGTGTTCTCCTCCCTTGTCAGCTTCCGTATCCAGTTCCCATAATGGGATTCCAGAAACGCCGGTACACATTTGAATATCTGGTCCGCGTTCAGGCAGCAAACCACAACTGCCGGGGATGCTTTCATCACAAACGCCATAAAAAATGACAGAGGTATGACAATGCCCCAGATACTGATCAGGTCCATTTTCACTACAAACATAGCATTGCCGCCGCCCCGGATGATCCCGTTGTTGGTGGGCATCTGGTAGGACATGCCCACACAGACTACACTCAAAATGATCAGGAATGTGTTGGCCATATCTTTAGTTGCAGACGACAGATCATAAAGATTCAGAATTGGAATGCGGATAAAGAATAAAAGGATTCCCGATAAGATTCCAATCACCAGGAACATTCTCTGCATCACCTTTGCGTACACCTTCGTCAGCGCTATGTCTCCTGTTCCGATGGTCTTTCCTATGATGATTGATGCCGTGGAGGCTGCTCCCACTGCTGTGGATTTCACCATCAAAAACAGTGTGGACGCCGCGCTGTTGGCGGCAATCGCCGCGGATGTCATATGCCCCAGGATCACTGTCTGCAGAGCAGTATTGACACCCCAGAGGCTCTGTACCACCACCATGGGTGCTGTGATCTTAAAGTAGTCCCTGCACAGAACTTTGTCGAATGACAGATAATCTTTTAATCTGAGATTCAGGTTCTTTTCCTTTTTTGCTATGTATAGGATCAGCACAGCGCACTCTGCGATTCTGGCTGTCAGCGTTCCCACCGCTGCGCCTGCGGTTCCCATTTCCGGTGCGCCGAAGTGTCCGTATATGAGGACATAATTGATTCCGCAGTTGATAAAAAATGTCATAATGGAGAGGCCAAACGCAATCTTTACCACCTCCACGCTTCTCAGCGCTGCCAGCAAAAGCTGGGTAACCGCAAAAAACAGATACGTGAACCGTATGATATTCAGATACTGCACACCCTCCTCGATGATGTGTCTGTCAGTGGTAAAAACACCCACTGCCTGGAAGGGAAACAGACTGACCAGCACAAACAAAAGGAGCGCCACCACAAGCCCTGCATGCATAGCTGTGGCTGCAATCTTTTTCATGGGTTCCGTCTGCTTTTTCCCCCAATACTGGCTGCAGAAGATCACAAGCCCGTCTCCCAGTGCCATAAGGATCTGCTGAAATACAAACTGGATCTGATTGACCGCTGCCACGCCTGCCAGTGATGTTTCACTGTAAGCTCCCAGCATCATATTATCCGCCAGATTTACGCTGAGCGTGATAACGTTCTGCAGCACCAGTGCCGCGTATATAGAAAAAAAGCTGTAATAAAATGTTTTATTTACCTTGATATGTAAGTTCGTGTTTTCTGTCCTGCGTATTCCTGTCATTTCACTGTCTCCATCCCTCTTCTGTCCATGCATCCGTGTGTGTCATTACACTTCATAGTGAACCATATTCTCCTCAATTTTGGGGCTGTTGTTTTCTTTTACACGCTTTAACGGTAAAATCCCAGCCACCTGCTTTCCTGCTGAAAGTCCATCTGTATCACAGAGCCACTGGCTACAGATTTCCTCTCTATAAACCGCTGTATGACCGTCTCATGGGAAACCACAATTATCTTTTTACAGTGCATGTATTTTTTCACTGCCAAAAAGGCCCTTTCTCCAACCTTTGAAAGACTTTCCCAGTGGTATTTACATTCGCTGCACCACTCTCCTTCATACCGTTCCATCTCCTTAAGAATAGCCGGGATTTCCTCCGGCCCCGTGTATGTAAAGGTCAAATCAGGCATCCATTCGTGCAGGTCTGTTTCCACGGTCAGGGGAATACCGGTAACCCGGGATATGACAGACGCGGTTTGAAGCGCTCTGGTATAGGGGGAAGAGAGAATCAGATCCGCACCCGGAAGTCTTTTGTCCCCAGCCGCCTGTTCTGCCTGCTGCACTCCCTTCTCTGTCAGTTTTGCCAGATCACGGCCGTGCCCTGCATAACCTCTCTTATCAACGTCAGAATAATCCGGTTCCCCGTGTCTGACCAGCAGTAAGTCCATGATAATGCTCTCCTTTTTCCATTTTTTCTCTTAATTTAAAATTATACTCGTTTTTGTCAATTAACGCAATGAATTTTCCTTTTCATTGCAAACCGCCGCCGGGAATACTATAATATAAGAAAAACAGCAGGAGGCCTGAATTTGTACCATATATTAATTATTGAAGATGATACGGATATCCGCAGTGAACTGAAGCTGATGCTGGAAAACGCATTGTATCAGACAGATGTCATAGAGGATTTTACCCATATTCCCGCTCAGGTGGACGCGCTCTCCCCTGATCTGATCCTGCTGGACATCCAGCTTCCGGGAGTTGACGGTCTGTCTCTGTGCAGGGAGATCCGCAAAACAAAAGACACGCCTGTCATCTTTGTGACCAGCCGGGGTTCCTCCATGGATGAATTGAACGGCATCATGATGGGTGGCGATGACTACATCACAAAGCCCTACGTGGCCCCCATTCTGCTTGCCAGAATAGCCGCGGTGCTGAAACGCTCGGGAAGGGAAAACACAGCCACGGATGCCTGTATCCTGACCTGCCGCGGATGCCGGCTCAATCTTCTGAACAGCACTCTGGCCTGCGGGGATAAGACAGTGGAGCTTACCAGAAACGAGCTGCGCATCTGCTGGAATCTCTTTTCCAGGTGCGGTGAAATCGTACCCAGGGAAGACATTATAGACGATCTGTGGGATAATCAGATATTCATTGATGACAATACACTGAGTGTGAACATCACCCGTATCCGCGGCAAGCTGCGCAGGATCGGCGTGGAAAATCTGATTGAGACAAGGAGAGGACAGGGGTACCGCATATGAATTTTCCGGAATATATCAAAGACAAAATACTGACCATACTGATGCAGATACTGTGCATGACAGGCAGTTTTATCTACCTGTACACCTGCGGTATGAAAAAGAACCAGCTTCTGCTTTTTTATCTGGCCTGGCTCTTTCTTCTGGCTGTCTGGTTCACCGTTGACTGGTACAGAAGAAGCCGGTACTTTAAAGAGCTGTTCCACATATCAGACTCGCTGGACAAGCCCTATCTCATATCAGAGGTCATGCCGGATTCCTTCCGCCTGGAGGACCGGCTCTATAAAAGGATCCTCAGAAGCTCCAACAAATCCGTCATCGACACAGTCCATCATCTGGAATCCGAGCGCACAGAGTATAAAGACTTTATAGAGAACTGGATACACGAAGTAAAACTTCCCATCACCTCCATGAACCTCATCTGTGACAACAACAAAACAGCAGAGACGAGAAAGATCAAAGCCCAGCTCTCAGAGCTGGAAAATGATGTGGAAAAAGCACTTTTCTATGCCAGATCTGACACGGTGTATCAGGACTACTTCATACACCGGATCGTGCTGAAAGACGCGGTTCTGACTGCCATCCAGCGCATCCGCCCTTATTTGATACAGAATCAGGCGCAGGTAGAGCTTCACGGCTGTGAGGAAATGGTATACTGCGATGATAAATGGCTGGAATTTATTTTAAACCAGATATTTCTCAATGCCGTCAAGTATAAAAAAGAGGAAAGCCTGCGCATAACCATTGATACTCTCAGGGAAAATAACAGCACTGCACTTATTGTTTCAGATAACGGTATCGGCATTCAGGACAGTGAGATCGGGCGCATTTTTGACAAGGGATTTACCGGAACCAACGGCAGACATAACCGGCAGTCCACAGGGATCGGACTGTATCTGTGCCGAAAGCTCTGCAGAAAACTGGGAATCTCCATAGAAGCCCGTTCTGAGGAAGGAAAATACACAAAAATACTGCTGCATTTTCCTGACGGCAGCAGTCATTTCTCCAGAGACGGACAAAATGCAGAAGCCTGAGCCAATCTGTTACTGTTCACTGCGTGCCCAGTAACACGCTTCGCGAAGAACAGTTCTGCCCTTTAGGGTACAAAATGCAATAAATTGCATTTTGGCGCTGGCCAACTCGGGATTTTGCTTCGCATCGCGCAGCATCCCCTTGGGGAAAACCCCTCGCGGAACATTGGCCGTGAACAGTAACGCCAATCTTTCAAAATTGTAAGGTTACTGCAGACTACATTGATATGAAACACAGACGCTTTCCGGTATCATAGAACCAAGAACAGGGAACTCCCCTGTACAACAGCCGGAAAGGAAGGATAACAAGATGGAAGAATTAATCCGTGTGGAGGATATAGAAAAATATTACGGAAGTAAAAACAATCTCACAAAAGCTGTGGACCGCATCTCTTTTACTGTCAGCAAGGGGGAGTTCACCGGTATCATGGGAGCCAGCGGAAGCGGCAAAACAACACTTTTAAATCTGCTGGCAACTGTGGATATGGTTACCTCAGGCCATATCTATTACGGTCCCGAGGACATCACAAGGCTCAGCGAGGATAAAATGGCTGATTTCAGGAAAAACAATCTGGGATTTGTCTTCCAGGACTTCAACCTGCTCGACACGCTGACCATTCAGGAGAATATTTCCCTTGCCATGTCACTGACAAAGAAAAGCAAAAAGGAGATCCAGGAACGGACGAAAAAGATCATGGAGCGCCTGGATATCCTGCCCCTTTGCGACAAATTCCCCTACCAGGTATCCGGCGGACAAAAGCAGCGCTGTGCCTGTGCCAGGGCACTGATCAACCATCCGAAAATTGTTTTCGCGGATGAGCCTACAGGCGCTCTGGATTCCAAATCTGCCCGGATGCTGCTGGAGACTTTTACCCATATGAACGAGCAGATGAATGCCACCATTTTAATGGTCACCCACGACGCTTTTTCTGCCAGTTACTGCAAGCGCATCTTATTTTTAAAGGACGGAAAAATCTTTCATGAACTGCAGAAGGGCTCCAGAAGCAGGAAGGAATTCCTGGATGAGATCCTGGATGTGCTCTCCCTGACAGGAGGTGATGGGGATGCTGAATAAGCTGGCTCTTCGCAATGCCAAACGCTCCTTCCGAGACTATCTCATCTATCTTCTGACCATGGTATTCACTGCTGCCCTGATGTTCTCCTTTGACTCCATGATCTTCTCAGAGGATGTAAAAAAGCTATGCGCCGAGGCGGGAATGATGGGCGCCATGCTGGGTCTGGCCACCTTCTTTATCGTGCTGATCATGATATGGCTGGTGCACTATATGATGAAATTCATGGCGGAAAAGCGAAGCAGGGAATTTGCTACCTATCTGCTTCTCGGATTTCACAAAAAGCAGATTGCAAGGCTGTTTTTAAAAGAAATGCTGCTTCTGGGCCTGGCTGCTTTCTTCATCGGCCTGCTTCCCGGCCTCTTTCTGCAGCAGGTTATCACAACCCTGATCTATGCCATTGTGCAGGCTGACTACACGATCCATATCCAATGGAACATAGCGACTTTTTTTATGACTGCAGGGATTTTCTTCGGCTCCTATGTGCTGGCAATGTTCCGGAGCAACCGGCGTTTTAAGAAAATGAATATCCGTGAGATGATGTACCTGGACCGCCAGAATGAGGAATTGAAAAACGGAAATAAATCGGGAAAACAGTGGATGTTTTTTGTCTCCCTATTCACGATTCTATTGTTTGGCTGGATGCTGTACTTTGGGCATTTTAATCAATGGAATGTATATCCCATGATCGCGGCACTCATTGTCTCCGTCTATTTTCTGTACATGGGGCTCTCCGCTTTTCTTATCAGCTACATCCGGAAAGGAAGAGCCGGCGTATATAACGGAGCCAATATATTCCTTCTCAGGCAGCTTGCCTCCAAAGTAAAAACCATGCAGTTTACGCTGGGCACACTCACGATTCTTTTTATGGTGGCCCTGGTGGGGGTATCGGATGCCCTGATGCTGAACCAGTTTCAAAACACACAGGTGCAGGAAAAATATCCCTTTGATGTTTGCATATACAACGAACATACCGATTATGATTTTGCCGAAGAGAAAGCGCTGACGGAAAAGTACGCGAAAATCACAGATTTTCTGGCCTATGAGATTTATCAGGATCATACCAATTCCTGCAATCGTTATCTTACGGAAGCGCTTTCTGAGAACGACACTTACTATTACTCCTGTTTTAAATACGACACCTATATGCGTTTAAGCGATTACAACCGCCTGCGGCAGATGCTGCATCTGGAGCCGGTCAGCCTTCAGCAGGACCAGTATCTGATACAGACAAAAAAGAGGCTGAAAAAAACACTGCTGCCGTTCTCCGAAACCCCTTTGCACATTCAGGGGCAGGACTATGTCTGTGCCGGAATCTATACCGATACCTTTGAGCAAAGCGGACACAACGGTGCTGATTATATACTGGTCGTCCCGGATGAAACGGCGGCCTCCATGACGCCTTACTACTCCCTCATGGCAGCCAGTATAAAAGGCAGCCTTCCGGATGATTTCTACGACCAGGTGCTGTCCATGTGGGGCATCAATATGAAAAATAATTCCTATGAAGAGCTGGATAACTATATGGACAGCCTGGACCGGGGAACCGGATCAGATGCCATCTATGTGTCTGATAAGCTGGTATTTCTGAAAGAAAACGACGCAAGGGAAATGAAATTTCTGCTCTCCACCCTGATCTTTCCGCTGATCTATGTAGGGCTTGTGTTCCTCTGTGTGGCGCTCACAGTGCTGGCAGTCCAGCAGCTCTCAGATTCCGGAAAATACAAATACCGCTATCAGCTTCTCGGCAAACTGGGCATGCGGACAAAGGAACTGAACCAGATAATTTTCCGGCAGCTTGTCATTTACTATATCTGCCCCTTTGCAGGAGCGGTACTGCTCAGCGGAGGCATTGTGGGCTTTATCAGCCATAATTTCGTCAAATACTCCGGTGTGCAGGCACCGTCCTGGTCTTACTTCGGGCTTGCACTGCTGCTGTTCGGCGGTGTGTATATAATTTACTTTATCGCAACTTACATTGAATTCAAACGGAATATCATGTCCGCGCAGAAAGTGCCTGATGTGGAATAACATTTAAGGGGAAGCCCGGTTTACCGGACTTCCCCCTGATATTGTCCCCTATGCTTTTCTGTTCTGAATAAAATACTGGTAGGCTCTTCCTATAAATTCAGAGGCCCCTTTGCCATAGTTTTTATCCATAGTATCAATCAAAAATTTTTCATGCAGATAGCCGTCAATCATGTTTTCCCAGAAGTTTTTGCCCATTTCCATTCCTTCGTACAGTTTTTCCGTGATATCCACACATTCCTTTATGATCGCCTGCACTTCCTCCGAGCCCGGGTCTCTTGTCAGATTGGATACCAGAGCCTCTGTAAGCTCCTTGTTCCGCTGCAGTCCGCCGTCCTCTTTGAGTTTCTGTCCTTTTTCCATCAATTCGGGCATATGTTCCAGATTCTTTCTCATGGCAGATATAAAATCATCCATACTGTCATAATTTTTCTTGGCAGCGTCAACCAGGAAGGACTCTTTTCCTTTCCACTTACTCACCCAGTCATCAAATGCTTCCATGCTTCCAAAGCTTTTTATGACAGCATCCTCATGCTCCTTCCGGAATTCGGATAGCATGTCAAAATATTCTTTTGTATCAAATTCTTCAAAACTCATACACGTTTCCCCCTTTTCTAATTTTCCCAACAGACGAATCATTTTGTCCAGCCGTTTTCTCTTTGTCTCCAATAGTTGTTTCTGCTGCTTATACGCCTCTGTTTTGTCAAAGGCCGGATTTTCGATAATTGCTTTGATCTCTTTTAAAGAGAAATCCAGCTCCTTGAAAAACAGTATCTGCTGCAAGGTTCCAAGTGCAGCGTCATCGTATAAGCGGTAGCCGGAATCCGTCAGCTTCGTTGGTGCCAGAAGCCCTATCTCGTCGTAATACTGTAATGTCCTTACGCTGATCCCTGTTAGCTCAGAAACCTGTTTTACTGTCTTAATATGATTCCACTCCCTTCTGTCCATGTGTTTTTTGCAGCTCTGTATCATATTTCTTTTCTATGATAATTTCATCTTACACTATCACGGAACGTGAGAGTCAATATTGTTTTTCAATAAATTTAAAAGGGGGAAATATAATTTTTATCCTTGGATATCTCCGTTTGCACGGAGCAGTTCTTTTGCGCATTCCATATAATAATGGCGCCCATTTGCGCTTGTTTCGTATTCTGCCGTTTTTTCCAGAGCTGCGGCTTTTAACTGCAGCACTTTGCTGTCAGGTTCCGCAGCCAGCAGCAGATCACAGAGCTCCAGGCACCACTGGTACTCTTTTTCCTTTAGTGCCTTTTTGGCCGCCTCAAAAGTTTTCGTTTTGCCGCCTATCAGATCCAGCATTTTTTCGGAATGCGCTTTCGGGGCAAGGGGATGGAGATTCGTCGGATTTCCGTCAAACCATCCTAAATATGCCGAATAAATCTCTCGTACCGTCCACTCCACACATCCATAATGCTCTGCCAAATACGGAAGATTTGCATATTCCCCGGGCAGTCGGATTTCAGAAGCCAATTCTTCCGGGCTTTTGCCTGCATTCATTCCCTCTAATGTTTTGGTGAGAATATAGTCAATAGAATTTTTAAAATTCCCCAGCACTTCCCGGATTTTTTCATTGCCGGATATCAGCGCTGTATGGCCCGGCAGAAGATATTTTGCAGGGTAAGACATGAGCACATCAAGACTGTGGATCCACGTTGCGAGATTGCGGTACTGTCCGCCGCGAATCGCGTATAAATTGGGAAAACAGCCAAAATAATTGTCGCCGCAGCACAGCACCTCCTTTTCAGGGAACCATATCATGATCTGTTCTTCCGCCTCACCCGGAAGACGAACCATCTCGACCTGTACCCCGTCAATTTCTCTGACAATGCGCTCCTGCTGACAAACCCTGGTCGGTGGGACAAAAGCCCTGTGTTCCCCGTAGACCACGCCCTCCCGCGGTCCGATTCCCTGAGAGATGGCTTCCTCGTCTGTGAGAGAATATCCAAACTGCCGTTTTCCCCGCAGATTCTGAATATCCTGCAGAAGTTCCGTTTTTTCCAATACAGCAGTTACAGGTTCAAAGGCTATGATTTCCTCTGCGCTTTCCTGAAATGCCCCTGCGCCGCCCCGGTGATCGGGATGTCCGTGTGTATAAAGAATGGTTTTTACTTTTTTGCCAGTATTCTTTTCAATGATTTCTGACAATCTTTGCCCGCGCTCCAGGGTGTCCAGAGTATCAATTAAAATAACGCCGGCAGCCCCCTCAACAAAGACAGCGTTGCTGTGCCCGAAGCCTGATACGAACCACACCCCTTTTGTCACTTCAGAAACGGTTTCTTTGTAATTTTTTTCTGTAAAGTCCCGTAATGTCTGACCGCCATTTTCTATAAGCATATAATTATGCCTCCATTCCTTTGGTTTTTCTCTATTTTACCACAATTACAGGGGTGTGAACATGAGAAACTTGCTGCCGATGCCAGAAGGCAGAAGGAAATGGACGAAAAAACGGCATAGCCGTAATGGCTGATGCCGTTTTTTGTGGTGATGTTTTTATGTCCTGTCATGCTGTGTTTATTCTCCGTGATGCCCGTTTCTATGCCCGTGTTCTGTATTTTCATAGTCTGAGTCGCCGGAAGAATGACTGCTATGCTGATTTTCCTGACTCTCTTCCGACTGGTCACCCCTGGATTTCTCATCGTGTTTTCCATTGCCCTGGCCGCTGTGTTTTTCTCTGTGGCCTTCTGTCTCCGTGTCATGTTCCCGGCTGTGATGTTCACGGTACTGCTGACCGTATGAGTGGCAGGCCTCATTGGCGCTCTGCTGCATATCTGCCTCCTGCTCGTCATCATGGCAGGAAACCTTCACCTTCGCCTTATCCCCCTGGCACTCCTGATAGGAATCTGTCTCCATAATGGCCTGCAGCGCTTCCTGGTAATGCATTCCCGTCACATCCACCTGGGAGATTATGCTCTCTCCGTCTTCGTTCAGACCCTCCGCTGAAATCACCGTTTCTTTGCCGTTTACGGACAGACCAATCTCAACCGGGCCTTCCATAGTGATATATGCTGCCTCGGCTTTTATCTCATAAGCCCTCATACTCCCCGCAAACACCAGTACCAGCAGCAAAGCCCCTGCCAGTGTCCGGTAAAATACCGGTCTTTGGTAAAAGCGGCGTTTTGAACAGGAATCCAGTTGGGCGATCAGGGTTTCCTTTGTTTTTTCCTTCATCTGCTCATCTGCTTTTACAGAATCAAATGCGTCTCTGATTTTTCTGCTCACTCCACGTCACCTCCTACCATATCCTTCAGCATCTGTCTGGCACGGTTCATCCAGGTATAAACGGTATTCTCTTTTTTATGCAGGATTCCCGCTATTTCCACTGCTGTGTATCCCTCGTAATAGAAGAGATAAATAACGGATTTGTATTTGTCCGGCAGTTTCAGGACTGCCTCCCGTATGTAAGATAAATCCTCCTTCTCCTCTATGGGAATTTCCTGTGCTTCCTCCAGGGAAGTATGCCTGCGGAAAATATTCTTCAGGAAATCCTTGCACTCATTAATCGTCACCCGGATGATCCAGGCTTTTTCATGTTCCTTAGAGTCAAATTCCGGATTGGCGCGCATCAGCTTCAAAAAGACGTTCTGCATAATGTCCTGGGTGTCATCATAATTCTTTCCATAAGAATAGCAGATACGGGTTATGGTATCTGCGTATTCTTCCACTATTACATTGATGTCCCATTTTGTCATCATGTGAATGAAATCCTTTCGGCTTTATATGATACTATCTGTCTTCTTTTCCTTGATGCTGTCTTATTTTCCGTGATGATTTCCATGACTGCTGCCGTGATGTTTCCCATGGCCCCCGAAAGTGTCTGTGCCGTTCACAGAATCTTCCGGATTCTGACAGGCCGCGCTGTTCCTGCAGGCTTCATGGATCTGGCAGTTGGCGCCGTACTCACACTCTTCCGAATTCTGACAGGCTGCGCTGTTCCTGCAGGCTTCATGAATCTGGCAATTGGCGCCGTACTCACACTTCTCCTGGATTTGACAGTCTTCATTGTTCATGCAGACTCCCTGGTTCCGGCAGTCGGTTCCATTCATGCAGATTTCCGGATTCTGACAGTCGGTTCTATTTATGCTGTCGGTGATGACAGTATTAGCCTGGTTTTGACCGTCTGCATGATACGCAGAATCTGTCTGGTTTTGACTGTCTGCGGCATCTGCCTGACTGTCTGGATTATTCCCGGCAGATGTCTGTTTCACACTGTCCTCATAGCTCACAGTGACGAACTGGTTTTGGCTGTCAGTTTCATTCGCAGTACCTGTACGTTTCTGGCTGCCCGCTTCATTTGCAGTGCCTTTACCACTCTGATTGCCTGCTTTATTCCCGGTGTCTGCACGATTCTGGCTGTCCGCTTCATTTACAACACCTGTACGGTCCCGGCTGCCTGTTCCGTTTATGACAGTATCCCGGCTCTGTCCGGAAGTACCATAGACGCAGTTGCCCGGGTTCTGACAACCTGCTCCATGTTCACAGTCTTCCCTCTTCTGATAATCTGTTCCTGCACAGGTTTCCGGATATGAGCAGTCTGCTCCATGTTCTCTGCACACACTATCCCGGCACCACAGACGGCTGTGATCCCCTTTTCCTCCTGCCATCACAACGGTACTCATTGTCCCAACCAGGAGCACACCTGCTGCCGCGGCAGCTAAAACTTTTCTTTTATCAAACTTCATCTTTTTATTCCTCCGATTCTTCATCCTTTTATTTTCAGCGGTTTCTTCCCGGCAGAACGCCCGGAAATTCCTCTTTATACTAATAAAACGATTGGACCGGAGGAATCCTTTCAAAAATATGAAATTTATTTTATTTTTTTACTTTTCCACCTTCAGATATGAATCCAGCCCTGTAAATTGCTCCAGATAGCTGACTGCATCCTCATAACGGTTGGACTGCAGAATCAGATTTACGGTATTACAGATGCAGCGTCTCAGCTCCTGTATGCTAAGCGTTCCCTCTGACAGCTCCTGACGGATGTTCTCATGATCCTGGGGGATGCCCGGCATTACCATATCATTGCCCGCACGCATACAGCCTGCCGCTGTACACTCGCCTCTGGGGGACGCAAAGGTCGTCGTCCAGTCTGTCATGATGGCGCCTGCAAATCCCCATTCATCTCTGGCTGCCCTGGTGCAAATGTCGTAGCAGTTGGCAGCATGCACGCCATTGATCATATTATAAGAGGTCATAATGGACATGGGCTGGGAATTTTTCACTGCGATCTCAAATCCTTTCAGATAGATTTCGCGCAGCGCGCGCTCGGAGAGTACGGAGTCGGAACCCATACGGTTATCCTCCTGATTATTGCAGGCAAAATGTTTGATGGTGGTTCCGCATCCCGGTACCTTCTGCACACCCAGAGTCATGGCAGAAGCCATGATACCTGACAGCAGAGGGTCCTCGGAATAATACTCAAAGTTTCTTCCGCAGAGAGGGTTCCTGTGAATATTCATGCCCGGTGCAAGCCATAAAGTCACCTGGAAAAGTTCCATCTCCTTTCCTATCATCTCTCCCACTTCTTTTACAAGTTCGGCATTCCAAGTCTGGGCTAAGAGTGTTCCCACCGGAATCGCAGTACAGAACTGATAATAGGAGGTTCCTTCCTCTTTTACCGACTCTGCGAAAAATCCTTTTTCTATAGAGTTCATGAAATTCTCAGGTACAATCTCTCCGTCAACCACCTGATATTTCTGGTTCAGGCGCAGCCCTGCAGGGCCGTCTGCCAGAGCCATGGACGGCAGATTCCAGGGTTCCCCGGACGCAGCGGAGGAGGTCTCAGCCGCAGCTCCCGGCACAGTGATCCCTGCTGAACCGAGTACAGCATCCTGGCCTTTTCCCGGGTCTCCGGTCGCCATCAGCACAAGCTGCTCCCGGGACAGGGACTCCACAATCTCACCCGCCCTGCCGGTAAAATGTTCCGGCAGTTCTGAGTAAACCACGATTTCTTTTCCTATATTCTCTGCGCTCATATGTACACAGGGAAGCCCTGCTGTTTTTTCCAGCCAGGCAGCTTCTTTCTCCATCATCCTGCCATGGTCCGGTGTCAGCTCCTTCAGCTCCTCTTTCAGCGGGCAGATATGTTCACACTGTACCAGAACGGCATCTTTGTTCAGACATAGACTTCCTGCAGGCTCTGCATCCTGAATGGAGCTGCCCACCCAGATACCATAAGTGCCTCCCTCCAGAATCCAGGCTGCCTTCTCCTCATCGAAAGAGGCAAGCTGGTATACCGGGAATGTAATGGTCATACTGCAGGACTCCTGCGGCTTTAATTCCTCTGTTTTGGCAAATCCGGCAAGACGGCGGTATTCTTTAGCCAGTTTTCCCTGAGGGCAGGAGACATAGATCTGCACTACTTCTTTGCCGCAGTATGTATCACCTGTGTTGGTCACCTCCACCGTTACCGCGATTTCCGGTTTTCCGCTCTCTGTATTCACAGCCTCAATCCCTTTTGTGCTGACTGAGAAATCCGTATAAGACAGACCATAACCGAACGGATAACGCACAGGCACGTCAAAGGTATCAAAATACCGATATCCTACATAAATGCCTTCCTGGTATTTTTCTGTATTCACATCCCCGTTTTTAAAGCTGAACGTATCACTGCTCGGATAGTCTTTATAATCAAGGGCCCAGGTATCCGCCAGTTTGCCGCTTGGTGTCACTTTGCCGGATATCACGTCCGCAAAGGCATTGCCGCCCTCCTGCCCTGCCTGCACAAACTGCAGCACAGCTTTAATATTGTCAAACTCCTCTGCAAACGCCAGGTCTACAAGACCTCCTGTATTGATCACCAGAACAAGGGAATCATAAGCCTTTGATAACTGAGCGATCAGCGCTTTTTCCTCCGCGGAAATATAATAATCACCTTCCGTGTCATGACGGTCCGCATTTTCTCCCGCTATACGGCTCAGTACATAAATGGCTGTATCTGCACCATCCAGAGCAGCCTTTTCCACATCAACGGGATTTCCGCAGGGCATGAAAAACGGGGTTGTAGAATATGCCTCAAAGAAATTGTTGTTATATGCCGGCAGTTTTCCCAATATCTCATCCCGCCATTTAAGCCGTGTCTCCTCATAGAGAGATGCGTAAGCCTCCAGCCAGGCGTCACTTGTGATCTCATATCCCGCGTTTTTCAATCCCTGGCAGATATTGATGCATTCTCTTTCATTGACATCGCCGGAGCCTGTGCCGCCTTTGATGGTCTTTACTGCACCGGCACCGTAAAGTCCAAGCTTTGCACCATTTTTGATGGGCAGAATATGGTCCTCATTTTTTAAAAGTACAAACCCCTCTGCTGCTGCCTGACGGGCAATTTTTCTGTTTTCTGTCTCTCTGGCTGTCACTTCATTTGAAGTTGTTCCTGTAAATGTTTTCTTTTTTAACTGCATGGTATTCCTCCCAGACTGCTTGTCTTTATTAACCGCAGCTGTTCCGTAACTCCCAGCTGCTATCCTGTCTTATATTATGACGAATAAAACAGGAAATTTCTACGGTTCTTTTTAACTATTTATAGGCTGATATTGATATTTTTCACCTGGTTTGCTAGAATGTTCCCAGAAGGTTCTCTGTCAGTATTGATAAATTCAAATTACACACCATGACAAGACCACATGACCGGAAGGAGAAAAGCCCATGTCATACTATTATGAGAAAATCAGTGAAAACAACGGTCTGCCTGCAAAATTCATGCTCTCCCAGTGTACAGATCTGACCATTCCGGCCCACTGGCATGATTATTTGGAAGTTCTGTATATGATGGAGGGAGAACTGACCGCAGTAGTACAGGCGGGTTCCTATTTGCTCACCCCGGGCAATCTGATGATCATCAACAGCAAAGAACTCCATATGACCCGTGCCAATGGCTCTGTCTGTTATATTCTGCTGCAGATTTCCGCTGAGCATCTGCATAATTTTCTGCCTTCCGGCACCGAACTGCATTTTCAGACTATGATCGCTCCTGCGGATAACGGGGAGGTCTTTTCCGGCCTCAGACAGAGCCTGGAGCATATGCTGGATGCCTATACCCGTCAGGGAAATGGTTATCAGTTCTTTTTTGCTGCCAAACTCTATGAATTTCTGTACCATCTGTATAGGAACTTCTGTACGCTCTCCCCTTCCGCACCGGAAACGGGGGCCAACCGGGACTTGGAACGTGTCACACAGGTCATGGACTGGGTACGGAATCATTTTCAAAAACCGCTGACACTGGACGATGCAGCCGCAAGTCTGGCAGTGAGCCGGGAATACTTTTGCCGTCTTTTTAAACGGTATACGGGACAGACCTTTCTGGAATACCTGAACTCTGTCCGCACCATGCATTTATATGAAGATTTAAAAAATACGGACGACAGCATCACTGTACTCATGGAAAAAAACGGTATCCGTAACTACAAAGTTTTTATGCGCACCTTTAAAAAATTGTATGGTGATACACCGCAGAAGATACGAAGCGAGATCAGGGAATATTTTTCACCGGAACTGCCATCCTAAGTTTATACTAACTTGGAGGTCCGCATTATGTTTCCAGACAAAATCTACTATGAAGAAGCAGCCATGGGCTATGAACTGGGAAAATACCTGAAGCAGAAATATCAGGACAAAACCTGGATTCCCATTGACAGCCACAATAAAATAGATGAACTGCGCACGCGCCCAAACTCTGATTTCCGGGAAATGAAGCAGTATCTCATTATCGGCATCCGCAAAACACACCGGCATGTACCCAATGCCAAAGTCTCTGATTTTCTGGTACCTTACACCTCATCCGGCTGCATTGCCGCCTGTCTGTACTGTTATCTGGTCTGCAACTATAACAAATGCTCTTATCTGCGTCTCTTCGTAAACCGGGAAGAAATGCTTGATAAAATCATGAAAACAGCGAACCGCGCTTCAGAAGATCTGACCTTTGAAATCGGCAGCAACAGCGATCTGGTCCTGGAAAATACCATCACACACAATCTGGAATGGACCATAGAACGCTTTGCCGAAAATGAAAAAGGCCGCCTGACCTTTCCGACCAAATTTGCAAATGTAGCGCCTCTTCTCTCCCTGCATCACGGCGGCAGGGTCATATTCCGCATGAGCGTAAATCCGGAAAAAATCATCCGGCAGATTGAACTCGGCACCTCCCCTTTAAACAAACGCATCGAAGCCCTGAACCAGATGTGTGAAGCAGGATACCCCTGCGGAATCCTCATTGCCCCTGTTATTTTCCTGTCCGGATGGCAGGATATGTACAGCGGATTGATCACGGTCCTATCGGAAAAGCTTTCGGAAAAGATCAAGAAAACAGCATTTATAGAAATCATTTTCATGAGCTACAGCTTTGTCCACCGCAAGATCAATGAGGAGGCATTCCCGGATGCCCCTGACCTTTACGACAAAGATAAAATGCAGGTCAGAGGCCGCGGCAAATACGGCTACAATCAACCGTCCAGACAGGAGGGCGAACTGTTTTTCCGCAAAGAGCTTGCCAGAAAACTGCCGAATATGGAAATATTATATTTCAGCTAAGTGTTTCCGACTTATCCCCACATATCCATATGTCGGAAAAAGAAGCCGCGAATCTTCCGGGATACGTGGCTTCTGTCAGGATACATACTTTCCTATCGGTTGGATGTTTATTACTGCATATCATCCGGCATACAAAATTTCCGCCAGTATTTTTACCATGAGGGCTGGCTATTTTTCTTTCTCTTTGTTACAATACTATCTGAAGATAACCGGAAAGGAAGGAAATACATATGCGTCTGGAAAAAATACAAACTCTTCTGAAAGAGAAATCCCTGGAATTCCAATATAATGAAGTGGACGGCTGCGGCAGCCTGGACTTTGACTACAGAGGTATCCCTTATCATATCTGGGAGTACCAGGAAGACGGCTGGGGCGTGGAGACGAATGTAAAACACGGCGGATACAATGAAGATATCACCGGTGACTATGAAGAGGAAATCTTTCAGGTCATGAAAGACTGGTAAGCAGAAAATGGGCTCTTGGGAGTCCGTTTTTTGTATTTCAGACAAACCTGTCTCCTCTCCCATGTTTGCCTGTCAAACAGATAACGCTTAGTACCATTACGAAAGATTCAGGAAAAGGAGAACGACAGAAATGAAAACAAAGATACAGCGCCCTGTAAAGAATGAATGCGATAATCAGATCGAAACCCGTTCAAGAAGCCATGCGCTTGATTTTGTAGCAGCCGCTGCACAGATTTTGACGATTCTGTGTATTGTAAAGGGTAATCCTGCATGGAAGGGAAGTCTTTCTCTCCTGTTCTTTGGAGGTGCTGCTGCACTTGTATATAAGTATGATGAATACAAAGAAAAAACATATTTCATCATTGGAATCGTACTGGGTATCATTGGAACAGCCCTGCTTATTTGGTTTGGAATTACCGGATAAAAAGGCTGTCTTCTGCATACCCTCAGCCGGGACTGCAACATTTGTCCCCAATTCCGGAAGGACGGGCTTTCGGTCTCCCTTCCGGAATTAGGGGGATACAGAATTGACCACTTCTGTTGATATATAAATCATAGGCTGTTGGCTTGACCATCCATACAATTTACGTAATATGTTCTCCCATCCTCCATTTCATAGTACCAGACAGGTGTATAAGATTCCTCACCGATTTCTGCAAATATTAATTCTACATTACTAACCACTTTTGCATCCTCGCTATTTTCATCTAATCCTAATTCCTTATTTTCTTTCGTTATTACGTCTGCTATTAATTCTTCCGATCGTTTAAAATCAACTTTTTGAGCTGCTCCGTAATCGTGTGGTGAATCTATTTTTTCGTATTCATTCCATGTTATATTACCATAGATAACACCATAATCATCCAACATTACACTAATACCCTCATACTGTATTTTTATACCATCATATTCGTTTGGGTATTCTATCCTATATCCGATAACAGATTCCTCAACCTCATCTCCCAATTCTGTTTTAAGCATCTCTGCTACAACAGGCTCTTTCTTTTCCAGAAGTTCTGCATCAAACTCATTAAATGCTGTATGGATCCACGCATTTGCCTTCGCAATAGCCTGCTCCTTATCCATACTGACCGTTTCATCTCCAATCTCTCCATATGATATACTGGTCATCCCTCCGCTTTCAGTAAAAATTCTACCTCCGACTTCTTCATTAACTTCATATTGTTTGACGGTTTTCTTCAAAGCATATTCCGGAATATTTAATTCTGTCAGTGCTTCCACATCTGTTTTAAAAATTAATTGCCGGTCTGACAATTCCAAGTCTTCCAGCTTCGTGGTTTCTTTTTTGACTTCTTTTTCTTTTTTAACTTCTTTTTCTTTTGTCAGCTTCTCAGGGGATTCTGAATTCGCAGAGCATCCCATTAATACCCCGCCAATAATAACGGCCAAAGCTGAATTTAACACAACCTTCTTTTTTCTCACTTTTTTACTTTTCAAGATATTCCTCCCATACATTTGTAATATAATAATAGCACAAACGTCATAAACCTTCCACTTTACTTTTCTATATGTTCCAATTCCAATTTTCTGTCAGTCTTACGTCGAAAGCCTATTATCACTGGAGTTTATCTATCTAAGTGTTAATTTACGTCCCTCCTTAACAATAAATCAAATGTCAGCAAACCAGAATACAAGATTGCATAACCTAAAAGACAACAAAAAATATAACAACCACTATAAAAACAAGAAACATCAAATCCCCCGCATAATTTAACATATCATCTAATTGTTTATATTGAGGATTTTTCTTCATTTTTTTCCGTTTAGATTTTAATTCATAGAATTCCTCATTTGTAAAATATCGATACAGATTCTTTGTTTCCATCAATAAATAAATGAGCGCCATATCATGAGGAGAATTTTCCTCCTTAGCTGCCGCTGATTTTAAGATACTAATCATTTCCTCCTTATGGTTTTTTTCCGGAATATATATGGTTTTATGGCCGAATAAACCACCTTTCCCTTTCGTCGCCATTTCATCATGGAGCAAAGACTCCCCCAGCTCTGCTGTTAGTTTCTTCATACTGCTGCCAATTGACAGCATATAATAATTCATTAACTGATTCATCGTGCGTGATTTCTGCTTCAAATATGTATAGAGAGATTCTATATGACTGAGTTCATTCGGAATGTCTTTGATTACTGTGATTTTTTTATTTTCCATTGTAATTACGCCGTTAAGTTTTAAGTCCATAATACCCGCCGCCACGATTCCGGCGATAGATTCGTCTTGATGCATTACCGGCATATATCCATTTTCATTTGTGGCTAAAATATAATATTCCTTTGCGATTGATTTTCTGTTCATGTGTGTTACCTCCAAATTTTTTAGTGTTTGCTAAACAAGGCTGTGGTATTTTTTCATTTATTCCATGCACTAACTTTAGCATATTGCATACCTCTGCTGAGTGCATAATTCCTAAACGGTATACATCTCTTCCTGAACGGTATGCTTTTGTATGTGTATAACAAAAAGAGACTGCCGTTTTTTATGACAGTCTCCTTAATTGGATTTTATATAAAGCTTATGGTTATGAGAAGCTTTTCAATTTCGATTTTTCTTTCTGTAAAAAAACACACATAGGTACACACCAATTATCATTATTACTGCACAATATATGTAAATTCCCATGTAATTTGTCAAATACATAGTATCGCTATAGCTTTGAGTTTCTGATAATTGACTTGCCATTTTCCCAATGACCGGAATCGTTTTATCAAAAAGCGCAGTAATAAAAAGACATATACATCCTATTTCAAACAGAATAAAAGACAATGCAAATCCGATTTTATCCATATATTTTCTCCTCGCAAAGTATCTATGATTATTTCGCTGGAAATGTCCTTGTATTTACAAAATAATACATTTATCACATTGTAACTAACAGTGACAATTATATCGAATGATTCCTTCGACCTTGATTTTTCATAATCCGCCGTCACTTCTTTTTCCCGAAAAACTTCTTGATGATAATCCCTGTAACCGCCGCTGTCAGGACAACCAGCAAAGCCGCTGTCCATATATTTTCTGTACCGGTCCCGGCCGCATTTTCATTTTCTGCAGTTTGTTTATCTGCCTTTTCATTTCTTATATTCTTATCCGTACCGTTATCTGCCTCTGCGGAAGTCCCCGGAACACCGTCAATTTTCTCAGGCGCTTCCTTCACCTCCTCATCAATTTCCCTGACCGGCAGATTGGGATTTTGGGGCTCATCAACGCACACCCAGAAATCCCTGTTTCCCATATAATACCCTACATTTCCCCACTGATGCCCTTCCTCATCCGTAAATGTAGAGCCGTAATCAAACGTATCCTCCATAACTTCTATCTTATATTTTGTCTCAGACCCGGGATATGTCCATCCATATATGACATCTCCTTTTGTCACATTTGGTATAATGCCTTCATCCGGTGTGATCTTATCCTTATACTCTTCATAAAATGACTGGCTGTTATACACAGGATACATATAGTCCATGGGCACCCAGCCGCTGTTCTCCTGACCATCTTCTATAAATCCCCATTTCACATGATTCCTGTCTGTATAGACAAACGAAATATAGTATTTCTCCCTGTTTTTAACAGTCATCACTTTTTCTGCGGATTCCGGACTTTCATAGACATCCGTTTCCCCATCATAACCGTTGACAATGTATGAACGGTTCACATATTCACATGCATCTGCGTGTTTTTCATAAAAACTGTCTTCGGGCTCAAAAATCAGATCTGCATGTACTGCTGCAGTCTGAAAAACAATGCACAGTAATACCAACAAAAATATATGTAATCTTTTTTTCATACCTTTCCTCTTTTCCCATATATTCCCCAAATAAGACACCCGGTCACAATCACAAGCACTGCAGCAAGTCCGGCCGCAAACCAGACAAAAACCGTAACATCTCCATAGACACGGTCAATGGATTCCGGTGGTTCCGGCATCTCATCGTCAACCTCCCGGACAGGAAGATTCAGATTAGACGGGTCATCCACGCAAATCCAAAATGAATGCCATCCCATATAATAGTAATTTACATACGCCCATTTAAGCCCCTCCTCATCTATAAAAACGCGGTCGTAATTAAGAGGATGTCCTTCTGTTTTCACATTATAAGGATCACCTGAACCGGGATACGTCCAATAATACATCTTCTCATTGCTGTCAACCGCAACAATGCCTTCCTCTTTTTTGATCTGTGATTTATATTCCTCCAGAAAAGAATCTCTTCCATAATGAGAAAACATATAAACCATGGGAACCCATCCCTCTGTGTCCTCTACATCCTCAACCAATCCCCACTCGTTCCCCTTAATGTCTGTATAAACGTATGAAATATAGTGTTCTTCGTTATTTTTCATAACTGCTTTCACTTTACCAGACAGAGGACTTTTATAAAGTTCTGTTTTTCCTTCATAGCCATTGACTATAAAAAAATGGTTCACGTATTCACATTCATTTGCATGATGCTTGTAAAAAATATCCTGCGGTTCAAATATAACATCTGCAGAAACCTCCATAACCTGAATATAAAAACAGATCAACAGCAAAAACAGCCCCATTCCCTTTTTCATACACACCCCTCCGTTAACCGATCATAAGCCCCAGAAGAAAGGAACATCCGTTAGCCGCCAGTGAAAACCATACAGGATGTCTCCCCTCCAGCAGATATGCCTTATAAATCTTTCCTTCCGTTACGACTACTGCTGTCTCTGCCACAAGATAAAACAGAAACTTCCCCCCATCCGGCATATACATTCTCCAAACCCAGGCAAGAAACACAGCCGCCGGATTGGTCAGTATGTTCACCAGGCAGACCAGCAGAAAATCTTTTCCACGCCTTATCCCATAAATCCACGCAGCAGCTTCCTCTATCATAAGGGTAAGTCCCAGCGAAACACCAAACATTTTAATCAGATACAGAACCATCCGCCGCTCCTTTCCGCCTTATCACCCCCATAAGCATCACAAGGGAAAGTAAACTTCCCAAGCTCCCGGTCAGCCGGTAATCCATGGGCAGTACATTCTGGAAATAGACAGGCAAAAAACCCAAAAACAAAGCAAACGTCAGCACACCAAATGCCAGTCCCGGCTGTTCCCGCATCTCCTTCCACATAAGAAATAACGTCAGCGGCATGGTCATATTAAAAAATAAAAGCGCCAGTATACCGGCTCCCCAAAAACTTCCCAATCCATACATCAAAGCTGCAAAAACAAGAGAAACCGTCACTGCCCTGTATATTCCAATCCGGTCAGACAGAAATCCTCCCGCCGCTTTTCCTCCCGCCACAGCCGCGGTACACACAACGCCTAGGAAAACCGTATTCTTCCACGGAAAAACAACTGCCATCCCCACATAGGACCTCAGTACCACCACCAGGAAACAACAGACAACCACCATTCCGCCTTTTGATGCAGACCTGTTCTCTCCAAATCTGCCAAAACAGCTTCCAAAACCTTCTCCTCGTCCCAGCCACAGGAGCATCCCCCCAAAACACAGCAGTGCCAACGCTCCCGCTAAAGCGATCCATCCCCTGACAGCAGACTGACTCCACACATTTCCTAAAAATAACCCCAGTGCTCCGGGTGCCACAAAAACACCCAGTCGTGTACACACACTGCGCTCCTCTTCACTGGACCAGATCGTGCCTGCGCCGCCTCCCACGTGGAACAGCGCATTTCCGATTCCCAGAACTATCACATGGGTAAATCCACCGGCCAGCGTAAGCACAGCTCCCAAAACTGCAATCCCCGCAGAGCATCTGTACTTTTCAACCGCACTCTTCCCTCTGCATATCCCGTCCAGCACAACCCCCAGCGGCATCTGCAGCGCAAACGCACAGAAATCATACAAAAATATATGCCAGTACCAGGCATCCCTCCCCCGAAACACCCCGTACATGGCAAAGGCGCAGGCTGCGTCCACGAGAAAATGCATACACGAAAACACCCCTAAAACAGCCCTTTCCTTTCTCATGATCCCTCTCAGATTTCTCCCAGCATCTGCGCCGGGTTATCCGCTGCCTTAACCTTACCGAATGCCTTTTCTATCACTCCGTTTTCATCGATCAGGTACGTGGTCCGCACCATCCCCATGACCTTTTTCCCATACATATTTTTTTCTTTCCAGACATCATATGCCCGGATCACATTCAGCTCCGTATCCGAGAGCAAAGTAAAAGGCAGGTGATATTTCTCCGCAAATTTCTTGTGGGAAGCCACCGTATCCTTACTAACTCCCAGCACCACTGCACCTTTTTCCATAAACTGCGGATATAGCTCTCCAAAGTTACAGGCCTGCTTCGTACACCCGGCCGTATTATCCTTACTGTAAAAATACAGCACCACTTTCTTTCCCCTGAAATCACTCAGAGCTGTTTCTTCCCCATCCTGATTTAACAAACAAAATTCCGGTGCCTTACTGCCGATTTCCAGCATATTTCTTCCTCCGTTTCTCATTTTATATTTTCATTTCTTATTTTTCCGCCGTTTACCCGAAAAATCCATCTGCTATCATTATAACTTCATTCCCTGTCTAACGCAACACACTGCGCCTTCCTGCATATCCTTTTAAATATGTGTCCGTTTAAGTCTCTTCTGTTGCATACTGCATCCGGTGTTTTTCTTATTTTTCACATCTCAAAAGTTTTTCTTGACATTCCCCATTCTCCATGATATGATATAGAAAGTGATTAATTTGAATTTAGAGCCGACCAGACAATGATTCCATTTAATTCATTGTTGTGTTGGCTTTTTTCTATTTTATTACGACCAAATATTATATATGGAGGTACTGATTATGAATAACGGTACAGTGAAATGGTTTAACGCTCAGAAGGGATACGGATTTATTACTGATTCCAATACAGGAGAGGATGTATTCGTACATTTTTCCGCTATTGTTTCCAATGGTTTCAAAAGCCTTGACGAAGGACAGAGAGTAACATTCGATACAGAGCAGGATCCGAAAGACAGCAGAAAACTGAAAGCAGTTAATGTTTGTGCAGCATAATTCCTGATTGCATAAAAGAGGCCGCGCATTCCCATGCGCAGCCTCTTTTTTATCCTTTTTACTATTCGTCATACTTCTCTTCCATTTTCTTCTGCCGTCTTTCGGCACTCTTTGCCAGAATTGTCAGCACTGCCATCCCCAGAACAAAGAACAGAACCATACAGCCTGCACCCCATATACCAAGCACCTGCAAAGACGTTCTGCCCGCTGTCTTCAGATACATTGTCACTATAAACAACAGTGCAAAAAACACACCGCAGCTAAGACTGATGATAAGATTTTCCATCACTCTCGGCGTATGCCTGTTCAGATTCCCGTCTTTTACTGTCAGCCCCAAATAGATGCCTCCGCCGGCCAGAATCGCTATGGTCTCTCCCAGTACCTGCCGCACATCGCCCTGCGCCAGGATCATCTGCGCAATGATTACCGCAGCAAGCACAAAAAAGGTACCTTCAAACGCTTTCCTTCCATTCCGGTCTGCATCCTGCTGTTGTCTTTCATCATAAAATTTTTTGTTCATAGGTCATCCTCCTCCCAGAACAACTGATCCAATGTCTTGTCCAGTGCTCTGCATATAGCAATACACAGTTTCAACGACGGATTGAAATCGCCGGCCTCGATCATACCAATGGTCTGCCTGGTAACGCCCGTCATCTTTGCCAGCTGAATCTGTGAGAGATTCTTTTCCATTCTGGCAATTTTTAACTTCATGTTCTTCACGGCACACCTCCTTTGATACTTTCATTATATTCCTTTCCCAAAGATACGTCAACTATATTTAACATATGACGCATTTACACGACATCGTCAATTTGTTCTGCGGATTCCTTTATCTATAAACCTTTCCATACCGGAAATAAATTTTTTTATACCACGGCAGTCCTCCATAGACGTAGGAACACGCTTTCTTATAAACACGGCGTGCCTCTCTTCCCTGCATTCCGGAAAGCGCCTCATTTCCAAAGCTTTCCTGCAGGGCAGCCCGCTGTATCTGCCCGGCTTCCATTTTTGTAATGGCGGGAACCATACCAGACAGTCTTTCCGGAAAATCCGCTCCCATGGGATCAATGGGATCACAGTCCTTTATCTCTCCTGTCATTCCAAGAACCTCCAGCATTCTTACCATGATCTGACCGGCTCCGTATTTTTCCTGTCTGCGCAGAATGATATACCGCCGCAGAGAAATCATAAGCCATACAAAAATAATCCCTGCCGCAACGGCAAATACAGGTGCCATCCTGATAAAAAAGATGCGAATACGCTCCGGCACATTATGTTTACGGTTCTCATTTGTACTGCCTCCCGGCTGCTCCTTCTGTCCGTCATCCCCATCTTTCTTACGGTTTTCTGTCTCGTCGGCAGATTCTTCCTTCCCCGGTTCCTCCCCATATTCTGCCTGATCCGGAACATCCTGGTTTCCCTGATTTGACTCGTCCTCCCTGCCAGTCCCATTTTCCGCCCCGGAAGCTCCGGCTGCTGCCTCTGTATCCGGCATATAGTCTCCGTTTTCCCCATCCATCCCAGCAGACTGTGTCCCGGCTGCAGGAGTTGTCTCCACAGGAAGCCACCCTTCACCGTCAAAATAGATCTCCGCCCAGGCATGCGCCTGCTCATCTGTGAGAACCGCCTTATATCTGCCGTCCTCCTGCTCCTCAAACAAATCCGGTGTCACCCGGAATCCAACGGCATAACGGGATGGAATCCCATAAATTCTGTACATAAGCGCCGCCGCGGTTGCAAAATGCTGACAGTATCCTTTTCCCTGTTCACATATAAAATATTCCGCCGGGTCTCTTCCGATAGGTGCCACACCCGGATTCAGAGAATACGCTGCCTTTGACTGCAGCCAGGCCCGGATAAATCCGGTGACCTCCTCTGTCCCGGATTTATCATTGGACCTGCAGATATTCACAAACTGCGGTACCTCCTCCCAGGGAACCACGAGACAGGATTGTTCCACGAAAGTTTTGTAGGCGCGCTCCTCCTCCTCAAACCGAAGTCTGGTGTCTGCGTCTGCCATGGCAAGCACGGTTTTAAAATCCTGTTCTGTATACATGGTTCCCCTGTGTACCTTATCGTCTCCATACTCTTCTCCGTAAATATAAGGTACCGATACTGTCCTGTTCTCCGGCGCCAGAGACCGCAGCTCCACGTTCTTTTCTCCGGGCACATTCATATCACCGTCTGTCCCTCCAAGACCGGAAAGAATGTAGCGGATCATATAAAACTGCCTGTTTTCAAAATATGTTCTGGCATCTGCTCCCTCCCTGGCCGCGTACTGCCCGTCCAGCCCCTCATAAAACGCGTTCTGGTCCGCTGCCTTCCAGGCACCGTTTTCATAAATATCCCCCACAAAGCTTTTAAGATACAGATCCTCTTCCGGTTTTTCCCGGAGGATCACTTCCATCTGTTCCCTGCCGCTTGGATAGAGACCGCCCCTGTTCACCTGGCCTTTGACGGATTTCGGGAGCCACAGGCCTGCTGCCATCCGCCAGGCTCTGTCACCTGCCTTCAGGGGGACCTGGTACAGGTTTTCCATATGTTTTGACAGCCCTTTGCCTGCAATGCCCATAGCCAGAAGAAGAAGGACAACGAGTACCGGAACTGCCCTTCCCGTATTTTTATAGATGCTTCGTCTGGGCTGCCCTGACTTCCGGCCCGTTTTCCCCGCAACGGCTGCCATCCGGTTTCCCAGATGAAAAACAGCCAGAAGGCAGAGTGTCCATATATCTAAATCCGCCTGCTCCATCATTGCGGCAAACACAAGTGGGAAGGTAATAAAATAAAAAATCCATCCCTGCCTGGCCAGATTCGCTGTCAGGTAAACAAAAAGTGTCCCCAGAATCATACAGATACACAGAAGTCCGGTCACTTTGATGACAGGAATCGCCTTCATATTCCACATTCCGGCCGCATACAACATTTTCATATTCGTAAGATACATGCCCTGCTTTGCCAGAAACATGCCTCCGGCCGCTGCGATGCCCACCCCCATTACAAAGACAGGCTTCCATTTCACGATATCCTGCAGAAACCAGCATCCCACACAGGCTGCAGCCAGGACAAGAGCCACCGGCTCCCAACTGTAATTCAGCCTGAAGATCAATGAACACAGCCTTAGATATCCGCAAACACCGCAAAAATAGCAGACGAAAAAAAGCAGGCCGCTGACCGGTCCGCCGGTTCTTCCCGCTGCTTTTCCTTTATCAGCTAAGTAAAAATCTTTCTTTTTTGATTTCTTCCGCATAATCATCCTCTGAAAACTGAATCAGCAGTTTATGATACAAATGCAGTCTGAGGGATGTGTCCATACAAAGAACAATCTCTCCCTCCTCCTGCCTCCGATACATTTCCCTTAAATATACTTCCTCTGTATATCCATTCTCCACAGTCAGCGCATCCCTGCGGATCATTTCACATACATTGTTCATAATATCTTCACAGCACGCTGTGGGATACACCTGTATCTGCCCGGTCATTCTGTCCCAGCATCCCACCTGATGGCTGATTTTTTCCTTCAAAAGGCCTGCGCTCACCGCATAGCAGAGTTCCCAGAACGCATCCATCTGCCCGGGACTTAAGGGCTTCTCCACCCTGGTATCCCAGAATACAAAGACCGGCGCCTGAACCTCTGTGCAATACTGCTTGCTGAGCAGCTCCCCGCTTCTGGCAGTCAGCTTCCAGTGAATATCCCGAAGTCCGTCTCCGGGGCGGTAAGCCTGTATCTGATAGATTTCAGGCGGCTGCACTCCGGGCCTGTTTTTCCCTGCTTCCGCCTCCATGCCGAAAGGCAGGCTATCCATGAAAAACTGCATCTCATACCCCTTCGGAAATACCACCGCTTTACAGGAAGCCTGTGTCTTTCTCTGTCCGAAGAAAAGGCACAGCGGCTCCCATACTTTCGCTTTTTCTGTGCAGATTTCCAATACTCCACAGTGCTTTGGAGAAATTTCCGCCTCTATCCTTGCAGTCCCCCTTCCCGGAACATATCCCTGTATCTTTTTCACTTCAGCTTTGGATGTTCCCCGGTTCCATATTTTAAGACGGACCTCAAACCGCATGACAGGCACCCGGGAGCGGTTAGCTGCAGTCAGAGCCACTGTCAGAGTGCTGCCCTTAGACACCTTATTTCTCTCCGGCTCCACACCGATCTCAAGCCTGCGGGCCAAATATTTGGATAAAATCCCCAGAATTGTCAGAAACACAAGAAAAGCTGAGATAAAAATCATCACCGAAGAAGAACGGTAAAGACCTGCCAGATAAAAAAACAAAACAAGTACCAATGTTATCAGGAATTTCCTCATCTGTCATCTCCCCTTAAAAAACGGCCTCTCCTCACGTTCCAGTATCTCAGCCAGCACGCTTTCTTTTTCCACACCATCCATACGCGCCCTGGTGCTCAGCCTGACTCTGTGGCCGGTCACAGGAATAAACTGGGCGGACACATCCGCAGGGGAAACAAAATCATTTCCGGCGATCCAGGCAGTGACTTTTGCCATGCGAACAAGAGAAATCGTCCCCCTCGGGCTGGCACCGGCTTCAAAATGAGGATTCCGCCTGGTCGCGGTAATGAGTTTCACGATATAGTGGTAGACAGAATCATGGACAAATACCTGCTCCACTTCCTGTCTGATATTCTGGAGCACCTGGGCATTCAGCATGGATTTCAGATGGTCTGTCCTTCTCTCAATCCCCGTTCCCTTTGCCATCTCCACCTCACTGGCAAAATCAGGATACCCCATGCTGGTGCATATCATAAACCGGTCCATCTGCGCCGGCGGCAGCATCTGTGTGCCGGCAGTTCCGGCAGGATTCTGAGTGGCTATAACAAAAAATGGAGCGGGCACCTTTCTGGTCACTCCCTCCACGGTCACCTGCTCCTCCTCCATGACTTCCAAAAGGGCAGACTGCGTCTTCGGCGATGTGCGGTTGATCTCATCTGCAAGGAGCAGATTACAGAACACAGCGCCCGGCTGATAGACGAATCTCTGCAGGTCCTTTCTGTATATGGAAAACCCCGTCAGATCCGACGGCAGCACATCCGGCGTAAACTGTACACGTTTCCAGTCCAATCCCAGAAGCCTGGACAGCGCCAGCGCTAAAGTCGTCTTCCCCGATCCCGGCAGGTCCTCCAAAAGGACGTGGCCTCCCGCCAGCATCGCTGCCAGAACCTCTGCCGTCAATGTCTCTTTTCCCAATATTACCTGATTGATCTGTGCGAGCACCTCCCACGCAGCTTCTCTGTTTGATTTCATAAGATGATATCCCCCCTATTCCTGTATTTCTTCTTCCCTGTCCTGATTCTCCCCGTACAGGCCCAGCTTTTCCAGCCATTCTGCCACCTGCTCCCCTGCCTGGTCAGCTCTTGAGCCATAGACTGCCAGTCCATCTGCGGTCTCCGCATCCGGACATAATTTTTCTATATCCGTTACACTGCTGCCAAGCCCGCTGCCTCCGTGGGTACAGAAGGGCGCAATAATTTTTCCTTCAAAATCATATTCCTCCAGAAATGTATTTACGGCCATAGGCATACTTCCCCACCAGATTGGGAAACCGAGCAGCACCACGTCGTACTCTTCCATATTTTCCACATGGGTGGTGAGTGCCGGACGGGCATTCTGTTCCATCTCCCGGGCTGTCTCTTCCAGACATGTATCATAGTCTTCCGCATAGGATTTTTCCGTTTCTATCCGGAACAGATCACCACCCGTGTACCGGGCAGCATTTTCTGCCAATTTTCTTGTGTTTCCGCCGTATGAGAAAAAGGCAACCAGAACCTTTCCGGTATCCCCTTCTGCCTGCTGCCTTGCTGTATCTTCTGCTTTTTCCTTACCGCAGGAGGACAGGGACAGGGAAGCAATCAGGAAACATATGGTCACAGGTATGATTTTTTTCATATTTGTCCATCCTTTCTGCGTATATTTATGCATATCTCTATTCTATCATAAATGGTGGACCTAACTCCAGCGCAAGACCCCAATTCATTCCTTTTTTTCCGTTTCCCAGTAAATCCGCTTCTGCTTTTCACTGAGGGATTCGATAAATCGTTTTTTGTAGAGGAGAAATTCCTCTAAATCCATCATAATATGATATAAGACTGCCCTTCCCTCAAACTCCTCTCTCGTCACGGGAAGAGGTGCCCTGTGAAAAGCATCCTCCACCTGGCGGAGCCGCTCTATCTGCTTTTTCGGTATATTTTTCTCCTCCACATAATTCTTCATGTAGGTAATATACTCTGCGATGGTCTCCGCCTGGCTTGGCATGGTACGAATCTTCTGTATTTCCAAGTGAAGACTCTGCAGCATACTGCACTGCCGGGTCCGCATTTCAATGTAGTGGTTGTAATATTCCGTGTACGGAAGAAACGTATTTCTGTCGTACTCATAGGCCCGTTCCATGGAATGGGACAGATGATCTTCCAGATGGGCGATCTCCTCCCATACATCCGCCTCATTTTCTCTCTGCATAAGGTAGTCTGCCAGCATCTTAAGGATATCCTGCAGTCTGGCCTCCACATACCGCATATCCAGCATAATCTGCTTTCTTCTGCTCTGGTTGCGCTGGAACAGGTTCAGCAGGACAGCAACCGTAATGCCGATAAAGACAAGACAGAATTCATTCCAGATAGTAGCTGCCCCGAAATCATGGGTGGTCCAGAAATGTGTCCCTATGACTGCATTGACAGACATGGTATTCTGCCACCCCACAAAAAGACTGATCCCCACCAGTAAAAATACAAACACACCATATGTGGTCCATTCCCGGCTCATATGGCTGAAGATCATCCAGGCCAGAAGCACGGTGGCAAAGAAAGAGACAAGCCGCACCCCAGACAGCCTGAGTGTGTCCCATCTCGTATTGATTAAAGTCAGCAGGGCAATGATCCCTGCGGAACTGGCAAATTCCAGGTGAAACTGCTCTGCCGCAAGTATGGCAATACAGCTTCCTATGGCTGTTTTCAGAGCCACTGCCAAATATTTTCCGGCTTTCATTTTCAGCATACAAAAACCTCCAAACTCCTGTTTTCATAAATATCACAGCTTTCAGCCAACTGAATCCCTACGGGTATTGGCCCGTTAAAAATCGCTTTGCGATGAAGCGAATACCTGCTGCATGGAAATACGATACAAAAAAGGGCCCCTCACGGATTTCTCCGTCCGGCAGCCCCAATCCTTTAAAGAAAAGGTTTTAAATCTCTCATAAAATTCTCTTCTGATTTGACAAGTCGCTTTGCCAGTGCCACGCTGTCTGTGGACGCATGGCTGTATTGGTTGACAGCCTTGCTGATGCTCTGGATTCCCATGTTGCTGCCATCCGTTAAAATCTTTGCTATTTGTCCGCTGTCATCCTTTATCATAAGCTTCATCTCCGTCGTAACCCAGGAAAATGCGGTAGCCACAGGACCCGGCTCTTTTTCCTCCTCGCCTGATTGTTCCAGCAGCCTGGAGGTTTCTTTCTCCAAATCCTGATGTTTGCGGATATATTCATTTACCAGATCCTTCAGCTTCTCATCTTTGATATAATCGCTGATCTGCTTCATACTGTTGATTCCCATCTTGCATCCTGAGTTACATTCCTCTAAAAGCTTCTTGGTATGTGTCTCCACGTTTCATGCCCTTCTTTCTTTTTTCCTTTTAGTATGGGCATTTGCGGATTTTTTATGCGGGTCTGCCGGCGGTTATACCCACAGGGCACTGGATGACCGGTCACTTTAATTCAAGATACCAGTACCTATTTTGTTTAGAGATATCATCATCCTTCGGATAATCCCTGTAATACTTTCGGCCTATTTCAAAGTCAACAGGTTTACTGAATATTGGTCCGTCAAATACAAAAGAATGATACTCCCCGTTTTCACCACAGATATCTGCATTGGGCGGCAGATCATGTATAAAACTTTCATCAATGATCCTCCCGACAAAAGTTTCATCTAACACCGAGCCGTCAACACATGTGACAATGCTTTTAAATCCCTGCTTTATAAATTCATAAAGCAGTTCTCTCGTGTCCATTCCCCATAGCGGAAACTCTGCCCGAATACCTTGTAATCTGCAGTTATCCTCTCTGCGCTTTCTCAATTCCTCCAAATACAGGTCGCCAAACAGAGCTGCTGCAATATTTTGATCTTTGAATCGCTCCATCTGCCTGTTCATAGCAAATCGAAATTCTTCCTCCGGAGCTGCCAATAGTGATAGGTAATTCTTTGATATTATCTCCGAATTTTCCCCCACTCTACACCGTACATGAGACTTTCACCTCAT